>CAIMWY010000314.1 GCA_903845315.1 uncultured Burkholderiales bacterium | reverse complement strand
TGCTTTGCAAGCTGAAACCATGCGACGCTGGCAGCAAGCCACCCAGGCCCCCATCTATGAAGGCTATGGTCAGACCGAGGCCGGCCCCGTGCTCACGTTCAACCCAGCCGCTGGCCCGGTCAAAATTGCGTCGGTTGGCATCCCTGTGCCTGAGACCGAGGTGCAAGTGGTTGATCTAGACACCGGCCTGCAGGTGCTGGCCGCAGGCGAGCAAGGTGAAATACGCGCACGTGGCCCGCAAGTGATGAGCGGCTATCACGGCTTGGCGCAAGAAAACGCCCTGACCTTGCGTGACGGCTGGCTCTACACCGGTGACATCGGCGAGTTCGACCACGATGGGTATTTGTTCATCCGTGATCGTAAAAAAGACATGGTCATCGTCAGCGGCTTCAATGTGTACCCGCGCGAAGTTGAAGAGGTGTTGTTCACCCACCCAGAAGTTCAAGACGCGGCCGTGATTGGCCAAAGCGATGCCTACCGGGGTGAAGTGCTGCGCGCCTTTGTGGTGATGCGCGAAGGTGCCGTCTTTGATGCAAAAAATATCCAAGACCATTGCGCCCTGCATTTGGCTCGCTACAAAATTCCAACCCACGTTGAACAACGCGCGGCACTTCCCAAAACTTCGGTCAACAAAACCGACAAAAAGGTGTTGAAAGCCCTCGACAGCTCAATGGGCAGCACCAAGCCTTGGGCTTAAGCTCGGATTCGCTGATAGGCATTGCTTTTGAGCTGGGTCGACAACTCTTGCGCATAGCGCTGCAACAACTCAATCTGTGCGGGCAAGGGAGGATCTGGAATTTCTTGCACCGAGCCCACAATGCCCAGCGCGCCGGCCAGCACGTCGTCATCGCGAAAAATAGGGGCCCCCACCGTGTTGATGCCCACCATCATTTCCCCTGCGGCATAGTCATACATCCGCTCGCGTATGCGGGGCAAGCGTTCCAGCACGGCTTGTCGATCGATCAAGGACTGGTCGGTCTCTGCGATCAACGCCTGCGACAACAAGGTCTGCTGCGCTTGCTCGGACGAGTAAGCCAGCATCAAACGGCCAAAGGCCGAGCAATGCGGCAAAGGACGGTTGCCCGGCTTGACCGAAATACAAATCCGCGCATAGATGTTGTCTGAGGTGGCAATCACCATGGGCTGGTCGTTGATGGGAATGGCCAGCACCGCGGTTTGCCGCAACTCGTCGCGCAACTTCACCAAATAAGGCTCGGCGCGGTAACGCAAGTCAAATTGCGCGCCAGCAGCTTCACCCAGTTGAAACAAGCGCCAGCCCAGCCGGTAGCGCTCAGTGGCATGTTCTTGCTCGACCATGCCCATTTCTTTCAGGGTGGCCAAATGCCGATGGATACGGGGCTTGGTTTCCCCCATCAGATCGGCCAATTCGGTGATGCGCATGGCGCGACGTGCCAACGCCATTTCGTTGAGCATGCGCATTGCCACCTTGACGGCTTCCACCGAGTTTGGCTTGCGCAAAGCCGCCTGAGCCTTAGCAGGATTCAACTTCAATGGGGGTTTAGGCATTTTTTGTCTCAGTCGATGTGTATTTTTTAACCCAACAAGCGATATCCACCCAGGGGACAAACACTCTATGATAGAGTCATCAGGCGAAACAAAATTACGCTAGGCGTAAAAATATTTACATCCTGAAACGCACGCATAGCTCTGAATTCACTCTGTTCAAACCATGCACACATGATTGCTTTTGATCTGCTCACTGGATTTTTGGGAAGTGGCAAAACCACGCTTCTCAACAGTTTTCTTCGGCTGCATGCCGGTGCAGACACGGCTGTCATCGTCAACGAATTCGGTGCCATTGGCTTAGACCAACTGCTCTACCAAGAGTTTTCGCAAGACGTCTATTTGCTCGACAACGGCTGTCTGTGCTGCACCGTCAGCCTCTCGCTGCGCGAGACCCTGCTGGAAATCAAAAATGTGGCCCAGCAACTGGGGCGTCCCCCTCTGCGCCGTGTGGTGATTGAAACCACTGGCTTGGCCGATCCCTTGCCGGTGCTGCATGCGCTGTTGGGCGACAAAACCTTGATGCAGCACTTTCGCCTCGGCCAAGTCATCACCACCGTGGATGCGGTGCAAGGCGCCCAACAGTTGGCACACCATGTCGAGTCGCGTCGGCAAGCCAGCGTGGCCGAGCATTTGGTCATCACCAAAACCGATATGGCAGAACCCGCTCAGTTGCAGGCGCTGCGCACACAACTCAAGCACATCAACCCCTTGGCCCAAGTCACCGAGTCGGTGGCGGGTGCAGCGGCTTTGTCGATCTTCAGCACAGCCGTTGACGCGCACCCCTTGTGCTTGTTGCCACACGCGGGCCACAGCGAGCACGCGCACAGCCAACACACGCACACCCATACTGCCCACACGCATGCCAGCGACGTGGGCACGTGGAGTGTGTTCACCGACGTGCGCCCCACGTGGGTGGGCATCTCGGCTTGGTGGCATTTGCTGGTGCAGCACTTTGGTGACCGATTGCTGCGCTGCAAAGGCTTGTTGCCCATGAACGATGTGCATCCCGTGGTGTTGATCCAAGGTGTGGGCAAAGTCTTTCATTCGCCCACGTATTTGAGCCAATGGCCCGACAGCGATCCGCGTGGCCGCATTGTGTGCATTGGCACCGGGCTCGACCCCGCTTGGCTGCAAGCCAGTTTGCGGGCGTTGGCGCTCACCGAAGCCTCGTGCCGCCCGCGCAATTTGTTGGAATTGAACGCATGTTTTTAACCAGAGACGCCCATGAACACCGCTGAATTCGTCCTGCGCGGCGGCACCTTGGTCGATGCCACCACAGACGGCACGCCCACAGACCTGTTGATCCGTGACGGCAAGATTGCCGCCCACTTGGCACCCGGCACACCGGTCGACACCTCGATTCCTGTGCAATCGGCCCAAGGCCTGCATGTGTTTCCGGGTTTGATCGATGCCCATGTGCATTTCGGCTTTGGCGAAAAGATCACCGAGTACGAAACCGAGACCATCTACGCGGCGCAAGGTGGCTTCACCACGGTGCTGGGTTACTTCTTGAACAACGAGGCCTACGCCGATGTGTTCAAGCGCGAGCAAGACTACGCCAAGACCCGCGCCTACATTGACTATGCGTTTCACTTCAGCACCGCCAACGAGCAGCACATCCACGAGTTGGCCGATTACGTCAAAACCTATGGTGTGACGTCGTTCAAGTACTTCATGAACTTCAAAGGCGAAGAAGGTCGCTATTTGGGCTTGGATGGCACCGACGACGGCTACCTGTTTGACTTGCTCACCAAAGCGGCCAGCATCGGCGATGTGAAGGTCGTGTGTCACACCGAGAACATTGAAATCGTCAACCGCATTCGTAGTCGCATCCAAGCCAGTGGTGGCTCGACCCTCAAAGATTGGGCCATGGCCAAACCCGCCTTCACCGAGGCAGAAAGTTCCGTGCGTGCCATGTATTTCGCCGAACACCTGGGCGCGCAAATTTACATACCGCACATCAGCACACGCATGGCCTTGGATGAGGTGCGCAAATGGCGCACACGCTATGACAAGGTGTTTGTGGAAACCTGCCCGCATTACCTCACGCACACCGAAGACTCAGACCTGGGCGGCATGGGCAAGGCCAATCCGCCGTTTCGCAGCGCTGATGATGTAGCCGCCATGTGGGAAGGTTTGCGCGATGGCTCGATCGATGTGGTCGGCTCTGACCATTGCCCGCGCAAGCGGGCCACCAAAGAAAAACCTTTATGGCTGGCGTCGCAAGGCTTTCCTGGCATCGCCACCATCTTGCCTGTCTTGCTGCACGAGGGCTACCACAAAGGACGTTTGAGCTTGCGTCGAATCGCTGAAGTTCTGACCCGCGCACCCGCGAAAATTTTCAACGTGTCACCCGCCAAAGGCAGCTTGGACATTGGTGCCGATGCCGACATCACCTTGGTCGATATCAACTTGGCACGCGCCGTCAATCCTGCTGAACTCGGCTCCTACTCTGATTACAGCTTGTACGAAGGCCAGACCCTCAAAGGCTGGCCGGTGCAGACCATTGTGCGTGGCAACACCGTCATGGCCCACGGCAAGATCATGGGACAGCCCGGCTATGGCAGCTACCTCTTTCGTTCACTGGCCCACCCCAAACAAGGAGAAAACACATGAAACCCTGGCACGGCATCATCAGTGAAGAAGAACAACGCGCTTACCGCGCTGCAGGCTTTGGTCGCCCCTCGGGCATTGGCAAACGCCCGGCTTTGTTGATCATCGACGTGCAATACCGCACGACGGGTACGCAGCCACTGCCCTTCTTCGAAGCGATCAAAGAGTTTCCCACCAGCTGCGGCGACGTGGCGTGGCACGCGGTGGACAACATCGCGCTGCTGCTGGCTGAATTTCGCCAGCGGGGTTGGCCGGTGCTTTACCCGCATGTGGCGCCCAAGGTTCACAGCGAAGGCGGTCGTTTGGCCGAGAAAGTGCCCGCCATCATGAACATCGCAGCCCATGGCTATGACTTTGTGAAAGAAGTCGCCCCCCAGTCTGGGGATGTGATGTTGCCTAAAAAACACCCCAGCGCTTTTTTTGCCACCGCGTTAACTAGCCACCTGATTGACCTGCAGGCAGACACTTTGATCATCACAGGCTGCAGCACCAGCGGTTGCGTAAGATCAAGCGTGGTTGATGCGTTCTCATTGAACTTCAAGGTGCTGGTTCCCGAGGACGCAGTCTATGACCGCAGCCGAGTCTCCCACGCCGTGAATCTGTTTGACATGGCGGAAAAGTACGCCGATGTTGCGCCGACCCATGAGGTGTTGGAAACCTTGAGAAAAATTTGAGTTCCCCTTGTGATGGCCAATTTTGGTCATCTTTTGTTGCATCCACCCTGGAGAGAGAAAAATGAAACTTTCAAATCGACGTCGTATGTTGGCGCTGTCTGCGCTGATCATGAGTGGCGCAGTGTTTTCAAACACTGCATGGGCCCAAAACAAGGAGACCCTCAAGTTTGGTCTTGCCATGCCGCTGTCAGGCTCACAAGCGCTCTACGGTGCTGACCAGGTCAAGGCCGCACAATGGGCTGTGGCTGACATCAACGCCAAGGGTGGCGTGAACGGCAAACAGCTTGAAATGATTGTGCTGGACACCCAAGCCGACCCACAACTGGGCATCAATGCCGTCAAGCGACTCACCAGTGTCGACAACGTGCCGGTGTTCATCACCGCATGGAGCGCTGTGGTCAAGGCCGTCGCACCCATTGCCAACCGCGACAAAGTGCTGGAGTTGAGCGTGGGTGCAAACTCGCCAGATATTGCCAAACTGGGCGACTACGTCTACACCACCTTCCCACTGGCTGAAGTGGATGTCAGTGGCTTGGCCAAATACACCTACACCACACTGGGCAAGAAAACTGCCGCCGTCATGTACATCAACAACGACAGCGGTGTTGAAGGCGCTGCCATCTACAAAAGCGTGTTTGAAAAAGCAGGCGGCAAGGTGGTGGCTTATGAAGCCTATGACACCAAGGCTACCGAGTTCACCGGCGCGCTGCTCAAGGTCAAGGCCGCCAACCCAGACATGATCCACATCCAAGGCTTGGTGTCGGACTTGCCACAAGTGATTGCCCAAATGCGCCAGCTCGGCTTGCAGCAACGTGTGTCAACCTACTCTGCGGGCTACAACCCCAAGGTGATTGAGCAACTCGGCGCAGCCGCCGAAGGCCTGATCGTGACCTCGCTGGCGCCTGGTGTTTCTGACAACCCCAACCTTGGCCCATTCATTGCACGTTGGAAAGATACCGAAAAGCGTGTGCCGAATGGCCTGCCTTACACCCAGTATTTGTATGACGGCCCCTACCTGGTGGCTGAGCTCTACAAGTGGGTCGAGAAAAACAAGCTGCCAGCCACGGGCGAAAACATGCGCAAGGCTTTGATCACGGTGAAGAACTTTGAGCTGCCCATGACCGGTGGACTGCAAGTGGGTGAAGACCACCGTGTCAACAAGCCGGTGTATCTGTTGACAGTGGACAAGGGCCAATTCGTGCCTTTGGCCACCATCAAATAAGCCATCGTTGCTTGACCACGGTTGCGATGCAACCGTGGCTCTAGCGTCAAGGAAAGGATTGGTGTGATTGATATCTCCATCTTGCTGCAGATCATCTGGACGGGGCTGGCCGCATCCACCTATGCCATCTTGTTTGCCGTCGCGTTTTCACTCGTACTCAAAGTTGTCAAGGTCTGGAACTTTGCACAAGCGGGCATCATGGCCTTGTCGTTTTATGTCATGTACGCCGTGCACAGCAAGCTCGGCTTGGCTCTGCTTCCCTCGGTCGGGGTGGGTTTGGTCGCCACAATGGGCGCCAGCGTGTTCATGGACCGATATGGTTTACAGACGCTGCGCAACAGAAACTCACCCAGTCTGACCTTCTTCATCTTCACCTTGGTGGTGTCTGAATTTTTAGCGTATTTCTTAGCCATGATTTTTGGCACCGAACCTGTGGCTCTGACCCAAAGCATCATGTCGGGTGTCAACATCGTCAACGGCATCGTCATCAGCAACTGGGACATCCAAGCGGTCTGTGTGACCCTTGTGTTGTTGCTGGCGCTCTATGCCTTCATCAGCCGTACCCGCGACGGCCAATTCATGGCCGCGGTGGCAGACAACCCTGATCTTGCGCGCTTTTACGGCATCAACGTGAAGCGGGCCTATGTCATCACATTTGTGATTGCAGCCCTATTGATCACCGCGGGCATGTACCTATTTGGCACGCGTGCATCGATGATTCCCAATACACCCCTGCAAATGATGCTGTTTGCCGTCATCTCCACTCTGTTAGGCGGCATGGGCCGAATATTTGGAGCTGCGCTGGCTGCGGTAGGACTGTCGCTCATTCAAGGCTTGAGCATCTTTGTCATTCCATCGCAATGGCAGGGGCTGATCTTGTATGTTTTTCTGTTCATCACGATCTTGTTTTTCCCGCAAGGCGTCAGTTTGCAAAAGCTCAAACAGCTCATCCGCCTGAGGCCAAAACCATGAACCTCACATTGCACAAAGGTAACTGAACATGGAGTATCTCGTCTCGCTGGCGGTGCTGGTGGGGATCTATGTGATCCTCAGTTCATCCTTTAACCTCATCATTGGTTTTGGTGGACTCATCAGCATTGCTCATCCCATTTTCTTTGCCCTGGGGGCGTACACCACCGGCCTGTTGGCGATTCACTTTGAACTCCATCCTGTACTCGCGGTGTTAGCCGGAGGCGCGCTGGCATTTTTATCTTCGGTGATGTTGTCGCTTCCTTCGTTACGCATTTCAGGCGACTATCTGCTGATCACCAGCATCGGATTTCAGTTGGGGCTGCTTGAAGTCATCAAACACCTAGGTTTTACCGGTGGTGCCAGCGGCTTAGGCAATATTCCCAATGTGGTGGAAGGCCCCTCACGCAGCGCGGTGTTTGCCCTGGTTTCGTGTGTCATCGCGGCGGTGGTGGTCTGGATGATTCGCTGGTTGCTGACCGGCCCTTATGGCCGCGTCATCTCTGCCATGCGCGACGACGAGTTGGCGTTTTCTGCATTGGGACGCAACGCGATGATGATCAAGATGGCTTTGTTTGCT
>CAIMWY010000313.1 GCA_903845315.1 uncultured Burkholderiales bacterium | reverse complement strand
GACCTTGAGCCTCGCATGCCGCGTGACCTTGAGCCTCGCACGCCGCGTGAACTTGAGGCACGCATGCCGCGTGACAACGAGTCCCGTCCGCCACGGGGTGATGACGATGATTTTCAACCCCGTGCCAACGCGCATTTGGGCACCCAAAGCGGCGTCAATGCCTTTGGTCACAAAACCCAAGGCGGCGGTCAACGCCAGCCTGACCCGACACGCACCAGCGTCGACCTCATGACCGAGCGCAAGCGTGGTGGTGGCGGCGGCTATGGCGGCGGCGGGGGTCGACGCAATGGCGGCGGCGGCGGTCGCTCCGGCGGAGGCGGTGGTCGCTCTGGCGGCGGTTATGGCGGCGGTGGCGGTGGCTACGGCCGCTAAAGCCTCAACACTTGCGCTCGATAAAGCCCGATGATTTGACGATCATGCGGGCTTTTTTGATGTGCGACGCGCTGGCCTTGTCGTCAAGTGGAGGGCCCGCACTCTGGCACCGGTGTGGGCAAAGGGGCCTGGGCATAAAACGCACGCAAATTGGCCATCGTCAAATCGGCCAAGGCTCGGCGCGTCTCTTCTGTATGGCTGCCTATGTGCGGCGTGAGAACGACATTGGGCAAATTGCGCCACTCGGGCGGCACGCGCGGCTCATCCCAAAAGACATCCAGGCCTGCGCCCGCAATGGCCTTGGTTTTCAAAGCCAGCAACAAGGCCTCAGGGTCAACCACAGAACCTCGGGCAATGTTGACCAGATAGCCTTTGGGGCCTAAGTTCTCAAGCACGGTTGCATTGACCAAATTCAAGGTCGATGCACCGCCCGGTGCGGCCACCACCAAATAGTCGACGTCTAAGGCCATGGCCTCCACCGAGCCGTAGAAGGTGAAGGGCAAGTTGGTTTTGGGCGATCGGCTGCAATAGCTGATGTGCATGTCAAACGCAGCGGCTCGCTGCGCAATGGCTTGTCCAATACGGCCCATTCCTAAGATACCAACGCGCGCACCCGAGACACGTCGGGTCATGCCAAACGATTCCATGACCCAATCGCCGTTGCGCAAAAACCGATCGGCCTGCGGAATGCGCCGCCCCACGGCCAACATCAAGCCAAGGGCCAAATCGGCCACATCGGCCGTCATGGTGCCAGGGGTGTGGGTCACCTCAATACCACGTTCAATGGCTGCGTCAAGGTCAATGCCGTCGTAGCCCACGCCACACAGCGCTATCAACTTGACACTAGGCAACATGGCCAACAACTTTCGATCGACCTTGGACTCGCTGCCTGTGCCCACCAAAGCAGTGACCTTGCTCAAGGCCATGGGATCGACGATGTGGGCATGGTCATGCACGATGTAGTCCTCTTGCTGCATGGCATGCATCAAGAACGCGGGCACGTTAGAGACTTGCATGAGGTGTTGGGTCATTTTTCTATCCTGCAAAATCATTGCAATTTACATCAGTTCTGACTCTACCTCTTCATTGGCTAACATCAAACCCATGACCTACGCACCACCCAACCATTTGCAGCAATGGTTAGACCAAGAAACCCAAGTGCGCCGCATCATGCTGCCCCATGGGGTTACGCCCATCAGCGATGTGCTGCCATGCACCGGCTTGGAACTAATCCAAGGCATGTTGGAAGGTCGCATCCGATCGGCCCCGTTTTCTAAGCTGCTGGATTTTTTGGTGGTGGAAGCCCGGGAAGGTCATGTGGTCTTCCAAGGCACGCCAAGCGCTGAATTTCTCAACCCGATGGGTACGGTCCACGGCGGTTGGTTTGCCACCTTGCTCGACTCGGCCATGGGTTGCGCCGTCCACACCCTGCTGCCAGCGGGTCGTGGCTATACCACCTCGGGTCTGACGGTGAACTTGGTCAAAGCCCTCACCCCCAAGGTGCAACGGGTGCGTGCCATTGGCCAGGTACTGCACAGCGGGCGCCAACTGGCGACAGCCGAAGCACGATTGGTCGGGCCCGACGGCACCCTCTACGCCCATGCCACCTCGACCTGTTTGGTTTTTGACATTCCAGGACAATCCAAGCCATGAGACTTCTACACACCATGCTGCGCGTCGGCGACTTGCAACGCGCCATCGACTTCTACACCCATGCCATGGGCATGCAATTGCTGCGCACCACCCAACGCCCCGACCAACACTACGACCTCGCCTTTGTGGGCTTTGGCGGCAACCCCGACCAAGCAGAGATTGAGTTGACCTACAACTACGGTGTCACGTCTTACGACTTAGGCACTGCCTATGGCCACATCGCCATTGGCGTGTCAGACATCCGCGCCACCTGCGAAAGAATTCGCCAAGCGGGTGGCACCATCACGCGTGAACCCGGCGCCGTCAAAGGTGGCGCCACCATGATCGCCTTTGTGCAAGACCCTGATGGCTACAAAATTGAACTGATTGAACGCGCAGACGTTTGAGACAACCCAAGCCATTGCGGCTGCGCATGAAAAAAGGGCCGTGAGGCCCTTTTTTCGTTGGCGTGAAGCCCTGCGTGATCAGCCCTTTTTGGCGTAAGCCGAGCACCAACCTTTGCCAGCGACTTGCTTGCCGGCAAACAAGGGGCAGCCGCCAGCAGCAGCACCAGCCGCACCTTGGAACAAAGCGCAGTTGCTGCACAGCTGTCCGGCAGCGTATTTGGGTTGTTTGGCTTTGTCGACCTTGGTCGCATCGGCTTTGTAGCCCAACGCAGCAGCTTGTGCGTCAGCCTCGGCCACCATGGCTTGCGCTTGGGCGGCTGTCGCAAAGGCGGCCACACCGGTGGCAGCCACAGTTTGCAACATGAAAACACGGCGGTTCGTAGGGGTCTTGAATACGTTGTTCATAGAAATCATCGAATGGGTAACCAGAAGATGCTGGCGTGCGCTATCTTAGCGGCAGACACCTAGGTTTACCCTTGTTTTAGGTAAAGAAAGACTTTTCTTCGTCTTAGCGTGGACGCAGCAACAGCACTTCAGCCTGCGCCAAGGCGTCCAAGGTGTCCACATCCAGCACACAACCAGGATCGGACACCTCCAAGCGCCAAGCACCCCGCTGCGCCACCACAGAACGCGCGCCTGCGTCCCCCTGCAAGGCTTGCAAAGCCGCCCCGCAACTGGCGTCAAAACCCACCGGGTGACCTTTCTCGCCTTGGCAAAAAGGCACCACCACCGGGTGCTGCTGCACCGCCAGTGCCACCGCCAACAAGGTGGAAGGCTGCACCAGCGGCAAGTCCGCCGGCAAGATCAACCACCCGCCTGCATCGGCCGTGGCAGCCACACCGCAGGCAATGCTGTCGCCCATACCAGGTTGCGCCAAATGCTGGGTGTGCTCCCGCTCCACGATGTGCCAAGGCAAGCCACTGGCTTGCACGCTGCGCAACACATGGTCACGCACCCGTTGTCCCGCCAGCGGGGCTTCGAGCTTGTCAACATGCGCCCCCGAGGCTTTGAAACGCTCTCCCCGTCCAGCGGCCAAGATGACCACCACCACCGACGGGGTGTCGCCACTCACAGGCTGCACAGGGTCTCGGTAGGCGCAGCGGCACTGGCCGCTGCATGGGCCACGTTTTTCACCTGCACGATTTCGGCCACGATCGACACCGCAATTTCCGCTGGGGTTTGCGCTCCGATGCGCAATCCCACCGGTCCGTGCAAACGCGCCAAGGCCTCAGGCGACAAGTCAAAGTGCTCGGCCAAGCGCTTTTTACGGGCCTCTTGGTTGCGCCGCGATCCCAAGGCACCGATGTAAAACGCGTTCGAGTTCAAGGCCTCCATCAAGGCCATGTCGTCGAGCTTGGGGTCGTGGGTGAGTGCCACGATGGCGGTGTGCGCATCGGGCACCAACTGCTGCACCACATCGTCGGGCATGCCCAACACACGGGTCACGCCTTCGATGCCGAGCGTGGCAGCATACTCTTCGCGTGGGTCGCACACCAGCACCTCAAAGTCAAGCAAGCTGGCCATCTGTGCCACGGCCTGGCTGAGTTGTCCGGCACCAATCAACAACAAGCGCCAGCGCGGGCCAAACAAGGTGGTCAAGCTGGTGCCGTCAAACTGCAGCGTGTCGGTGCGCTGCGCGTCACGCAGCGTCACTTGGCCGGTGGCCAAGGTCACGGTGCGTGCCACCAACTGATGGGCCGCTGTGCGCGCCAACACGTCTTGAATCCATTGCACCTCGGTGATGGGCTCTTGCACCAAGCGCAAGGTGCCACCACAGGGCAGGCCAAAGCGAGCAGCTTCTTCTTTGCTCACGCCATAGGCCACCATCGACGGGTGCGACAGGGTGTCGTACTCACCGGCTTTGATGCGGGCAATCAAATCGTCTTCCACACAACCGCCCGACACCGAGCCGCTCACCACCCCATCGTCACGCACCGCCAGCAAGGCGCCGGGTGGGCGCGGGGCACTGCCCCAGGTCTCCACCACCGTGACCAGGGTCACACGTCGACCCGCTTGCCGCCAAGCGAGCACATCACTCAACACGCGTAAGTCCAAACTTTCCATGGCAGTCTCATTTCTCTGGGTGAAGGTCAGCAACAAAGCCACAAGCATAAGCCGCTTGGGTAGGATGTACATCAGGCACACCCTGCCCTGAGACCTTCAAGCTGTCACCTATGAAACAAATCGCCGACCTTCGCAAAAGCTATGAACGCGCCGAACTCAACGAATCGGCCTCTGCCGCCGACCCGATGCAGCAGTTTGACCAATGGCTCAAAGAAGCCATCCAAGGGCAAGTGCCCGAACCCAACGCCATGACCTTGGCCACCGTGGGGGGCGACTTGCGCCCCAGCACACGTGTGGTGCTGATCAAAGGCTACGACGCACGCGGCATCGTGTGGTTCACCAACTACCAAAGCCGCAAAGGTCAGCAACTCGCGGGCAACCCCTTTGCGGCCCTGCAATTCCATTGGGTCGAGTTGGAACGTGTGGTGCGCATCGAAGGCCGGGTGGAAAAAGTCAGCGATGAAGAGAGCGACGCCTACTTTCACAGCCGACCGCTGGACTCGCGCATTGGGGCCTGGGCCAGCCCGCAAAGCCAAGTGATCGACGGACGCGCCACCCTGGTGGCCAATGCCGCCAAGTACGGCGCTCAGTTTTTGTTGCAACCGCCCCGCCCGCCGCACTGGGGCGGCTACCGCTTGGTGCCCGACCAGTGGGAGTTTTGGCAAGGCCGCAAAAGCCGTTTGCATGACCGCCTGCGCGACCGGCTCAACCCAGCCGCTGGCGCCAGCAGCAAAGACCCCGGCACTTGGGTGCGCGAGCG
>CAIMWY010000312.1 GCA_903845315.1 uncultured Burkholderiales bacterium | reverse complement strand
CATTGAGCGGTGCCACCGGGTGTTGCAGCGCACGCAGGCTCAAGCCCTTTTGACCGAACCAACCCTTGGGATGGCAAAAGTCGTTTTGCATGTCGACAACGATCAGCACGGTACGCACCACATCGATCTCAATGCACTGAGGTTGTGCATCTAAGCGCACGCTTTTAGCGCGCAACTGTGGGCGAACAAAGCTGACTCGCTCGGCATTGACATGCCACTGATGCAACTCAGAAGGCCCGTAGGTCGAGCTGACGCTAGGTGGTGAGGCCTTGGTTGTTGAGTCGTTGGTGCGTTTCATGCCTCAGGTGTACGCACGTGACGTGCCAGAAGACGTTGCCTATAAATGTTTTTTAACGTCTTACCCGATGCCTAAAAAGCAACGCACATGGCCTTGTTATTGCATGACACATCGACCCAAGCCCACACATGCCATGAACCACCTGCGCTTTTTGAACTACATCGACGAGATTGCCCGTGCGGGTTCAATCCGGCAAGCGGCAGAGCGTTTGCATGTGGTGGCCTCCAGCGTCAATCGGCGATTGCTCGACATCGAAGAAGAGCTGGGCACCCCCATCTTCGAGCGACTGCCACACGGCATGCGGCTCACCGCAGCCGGCGAGCTGTTCATCAACTACATACGAAGTCATCGTTCGGCTTTGGACCAAACCCGTTCGCACATTGAAGAGCTCAAAGGACTTCGACGGGGGCAAATTCGCTTGTTGGTCAGCCAAGGCGTGGCCGTGAGTTTTTTGCCACGCGCCATTGCCATGTTTCGCCAGACTCATCCCATGGTCGAGTTCCATGTGCTGGTGTTAGACCACGTGCAAGCCCTCAACGCCTTGCGCAACTACCAAGCCGATTTGGCTTTGGTGTTGAATTTGCCCGACGAATCAGACATCGAACGTTTGCTGGTATTGCCGCAGCCCCTCAAGTTGATGCTGCACCGCAGCCACCCACTGGCGCGTCTCGAAGAAGTGCGCTTGCGTGAGGCATTGAGTTACCCCGTGGTGTTGCCTGACGCGGATTTTGGCGCTAGGCGGCTGTTGCAGCGTTACCTCAAACGCAGCAGCTTGACGTTGGCGCCTGTCATCACCAGCAACAGCTTTGAATTCTTGCGTGGCTGTTTGCACCACCACCACATGGTGAGCTTTCAGTTCGAAATAGGCACCCAAGACGAAGGCGGCCAGTTGGCTGTTCGAGACATTGCAGAGCGTGGCTTTCCAAGTGGCGAGCTGGTGCTGGCGCGTCTGCGCGGGCGGCAACTTGAAGTCATCACCGATGTGTGGGTAGAAGCTTTGCAGCAACTGCTCAAAAAACGCACATCCACCCAACACAAACCTTGATACCCGGAGAAACCATCCATGCAACAACAAATCGTGACTGTGCAGCGCGTGCTGTGCCAAGGCCCGTCGGACCTGTCGGACGTCCAGCAGTTGGTCGACCAAGGCCTGCTGGAACCGCGCCACATCGTGGCGGTGATGGGCAAGACCGAAGGCAATGGCTGCGTCAACGACCACACACGCGACTTTGCCAGCATGGCTTGGTGCCATTGGTTGGCACCCCATCTGGGGTGCAGCCCCGAAGAGGCCCACCAGCATGTGGCCTTGGTGATGTCAGGTGGCACCGAAGGTGTGCTGTCGCCGCACTTCACCGTCTTTTCACGCCAATGGGTGAACACCCAAACGCCCTCACCCACCCCCCGCTTGGTGGTGGGCGTGGCCCAAACCCGTGACTTTGCGCCATGGGAGATGGGGCGCATGGCCCAGATCCAAGCCACCGCACAAGCGGTCAAAGCCGCCATGCAAGAAGCCCAGATCGAGCAAGCAACCGATGTGCACTTTGTGCAAATCAAATGCCCCCTGTTGACCATGGACAAAATTCGCGCGGCACAACAACAAGGCCATGACACGGTCACCCACGACACCTACGAGTCGATGGGCTATTCACGCGCAGCCTCAGCCCTGGGCGTTGCGCTGGCTTTGGGTGAAGTCACGCCAACACAACTCAGCGACGAAGCCGTCATGCGCGACATGGCCCTGTATTCGTCCACCGCCTCCGCCTCTTCGGGCATTGAGTTGGAGAACAACGTGGTGGTGGTGCTGGGCATGTCGCGGGCGGGCCAATCCAATCTGGCCATCGCGCACACCGTGATGCAAGACGCGATCGACGCTCGCTCGGTGAGTCAGATGCTGCACGCCTGCGGTTTGCAGAACACGTCTGACACCACGGGGGCCGAACCCACGCAACTGGTCAACCTGCTGGCCAAAGCCGAAGCCGCACCCAGCGGCAAAATTCGTGGCACGCGCCACACCATGCTGGATGACTCGGACATCAACGCCACCCGCCATGCCCGTGCCGCCGTCGGTGGCGTGTTGGCCAGTCTGGTGGGGCAAACCGCCCTGTACGTGTCGGGGGGCGCTGAACACCAAGGGCCTGCCGGCGGGGGGCCGGTGTGTGTGATTTATCAGCACCCGCCTAACTGACGCACCGCAGCGTCTTATTCTCTGTAGGCATATATGCCCAACTAACAAATCGTTTGATTTGGCATAAGGAACGATTACAGTCGCCGCCATGCAAGATTTTGGCTTTGTGTTTGCTGGCTTTTTTGTCGGTGTGATCGTCGGTTTGACGGGGGTGGGCGGCGGCTCGCTGATGACGCCGTTGTTGATCTTTTTCTTTGGCGTCAAGCCCTATCTGGCCGTGGGCACCGACTTGCTGTTTGCCGCCTTCACAAAAGCCGGCGGCACACTCAGCATGGCGCGTCAGCGCTTGGTGCCTTGGCGTGTGGTGGTCTCGCTGTGCGCGGGCAGCTTGCCCGCCTCAGCCTTGACCTTGTGGGTGTTGCACACCGCGGGGCCGTCTGACCCTGCGGTGCAGCATGTGATGACCTTTACGCTGGGTATTGCACTTTTACTGACCGCCTGTGCCATGCTCTACAAAGCCATCCGTGGCAAACAAGCGCCTGCCAGCGTGGCCGAACCCGATCTGTCGCAAGCCACTCAACCACGCCACTGGGCCTTGCCCGTGTTGTTTGGTGCAGTGATTGGCACCTTGGTCACCCTCACCTCGGTGGGGGCCGGGGCCATTGGCGTGACGGTGCTGATGATCCTGTACCCCCAGCTGCCCCTGTCGCGCATCATCGCGGCAGACATTGCCTACGCCGTACCGCTGACCCTGATGGCGGGCTTGGGCCACGCCTCCCTGGGGTCGGTGGACTGGTCGCTGCTGTCGCTGCTGTTGGCGGGTTCTTTGCCCGGCATTTGGGTGGGCTCACGTCTGGTGCACAAAACACCCGAGCGCGTGATCCGTTCGATTCTTTCTGTGTTGCTGGCCTGGGCCGGCAGCAAACTGGTTTTAGCCTGATTTTTCAAAATGTACCAATACACCGAATTTGACCAAGCGTTTGTGCAAGCACGAGCTGCGCAGTACCGCGACCAGCTGACCCGCAACCTGGCCGGCACCTTGGGCGACGACGAGTTTCGCCCCCTGCGTTTGCAAAACGGCTGGTACATCCAGCGCTATGCACCCATGTTGCGCGTGGCCGTGCCTTACGGTGAACTCAACAGCGCGCAGTTGCGCGTGCTGGCCACCATCGCCCGCGACTACGACGCGCCCTCGCCCGAACTGCTTGCTCAGGCGCAAGCCACGCAAGACAAGATTGGGCACATTGCTGCCCCAAAGCTGACCACGCACTACGCCCACTTCACCACCCGCCAGAACGTGCAGTTCAACTGGATTCCACTGGAGAAAAGTGCCGACGTGATGGAGTTGCTGGCCAGCGTCAACCTGCACGGCATTCAAACCAGCGGCAACTGCATTCGCAACATCACCAGCGACGAGCGCGCCGGCATCGCGGTGGACGAAGACGTGGACCCACGCCCTTACGCCGAAGTGCTGCGCCAATGGAGCACCTTGCACCCCGAGTTCGCTTACCTGCCGCGCAAGTTCAAGATCGCCATCACAGGGGCCGTTGAGGACCGTGCCGCCATTGCTTGGCACGACATTGGCCTGCGCGTGCTGCGCAACGCCCAAGGCGAGGTGGGTTTTCAGGTGTTCGT
>CAIMWY010000311.1 GCA_903845315.1 uncultured Burkholderiales bacterium | reverse complement strand
GCACGGCCGATCAGCCCAGCAAAAGTGGCAACTCGATTGCCGACATTGCAGCGGGCATGTACGCCTACACCCACATCTTGTCGGCGCTGTTGCTGCGCGACAAGACCGGGCAGGGCTCGCACATCGATGTCTCCATGCTCGAAGCCTTGAGCGAGTGGATGGGTTTTCCCATGTACTACGCCATGGACGGTGCCTCGCCCCCACCCCGCACGGGTGCTGCGCACGCCACCATTTACCCTTACGGGCCGTTCCAAGCGGGCGATGGTGGCACGGTGATGCTCGGCCTGCAAAACGAACGCGAATGGGTGCAGTTTTGCCAACACGTCTTGCTGCAACCCGACTTGGCCACCGATGCGCGCTTTGACAGCAATGCCAAGCGCAACACCCACCGCGATGTCTTGCAACAGATCATCCTCAACACCTTTGCCAAGTTGACGGCAGTCCAAGTGATGGATCGGCTGGACGCGGCACACATCGCCAACGCCCGCATGAACAGCATGGCCGACTTGTGGGCCCATCCGCAGTTGCAAGCGCGCGCGCGTTGGACCTCGGTGGGCTCACCCGCCGGGCCTATGCCTGCGTTGTTGCCGCCGGGCAAATCCAGCAGCTTTGACTACCGCATGGACGACATTCCTTCGGTGGGCCAACACACCGCCGCCATCTTGCAAGAGTTGGGCTTGACGCTGACCAACACATAAGCCTCAGCGCTGCGCCAGGGCGGGTTAACCGGGATGTGCATTGGGGCTGGATTGATTCAATATGCACAGTTGCAATGTCACACAACCGGGGCCCCTGATGAAGCACACACTCTCCACTTGGATGCTGTTTAGCACTTTGTTTGCTGGATGGGTTCAGACCCAAGCACAAGCCCAAACCGCAGCCGCGAGCTACCCCGACAAACCTGTCACCTTGATCGTGCCGTTCGCGGCGGGTGGCCCCACCGATGTGGTGGCTCGCATGATGGCTATTCCCATGGGTAAATCGCTGGGTCAAACGGTGTTGGTCGAAAACGTCAATGGCGCTGGGGGCACCATCGCCTCCAACCGGGTGGCACGTGCGGCACCCAACGGTTACACCATCTACTTGCACCACATGGGCATGGCCACCGCGCCTGCTTTGTATAAAAAGCTGCCGTTTGATCCACTCAAAGATTTCGAGTACATCGGCCAAGTGCTCGATGTGCCCATGACCTTGCTGGCGCGCAAAGACATGCCTGCTAACACCTTCCCCGAGTTGCTGGCCTACATCAAGGCCAACAAAGACAAAGTGTCTTTGGCCGATGCCGGATTGGGCGCTGTGTCTAACCTGTGCGGCCTGTTGTTCAAGAGCATGATCGGTGTTGACATCAACACCATCCCCTACAAAGGCACGGGCCCGGCGATGAATGACTTGCTGGGTGGTCAAGTCGACATGCTGTGCGACCAAACCACGCAGACCGTGCCCATGATCAAAGAAGGCCGCGTCAAGGTGTATGGCGTCACCACCACCAAGCGCTTGGCTGCGTTGCCCAATATTCCGACGCTCGACGAGCAAGGACTCAAAGGCTTTGAAGTCAAAGTCTGGCATGGCATGTATGGCCCCAAAGGCATCCCAGCGCCGGTGCTTGAAAAAATCAACGTCGCTTTGCGCTTTGCCATGCAAGATCCCATGGTCAAACAACGCATGGCGGACTTGAGCTCTGACATTCCGCCGCTGGAAAAAATCACGCCCCAAGGTTTGAAAACCCACTTGGAGGCCGAGATCGCCAAGTGGGACCCGATCATCCGCAAGGCGGGTGTGTCAGCGGATTGAGCGGGCAGTGCTTTGGCTGAAGCCACCTTCGGGTGGCTTTTTTTCTTTCACTTGTTATTGCGCGGTTCGGATGGTTAATTTCGATTAGAGAAATCAATTTACCAATGTTAAACTTCTCAGCGAGACATCAGAACCGCTAAAAAAGCAGGAGACATGCCCCATGGGGTCTTACACCTACCCGAAATTCGCCTACGTGCCGCCTACCGATTTGATGACCACGCCGCCGCAGAGGCGGCCCCTGGTGGTGATTGGTGCTGGACCTGTGGGCTTGGCGGCTGCGATTGATGGGCGCTTGCAGGGTTTGGACGTGTTGTTGTTTGACGAGGACGACTCGGTGTCTGTGGGCTCGCGTGCCGTGTGCTACGCCAAGCGTGCCCTAGAAATCTTGGACCGCCTTGGTGTGGGGCAACCCCTGTGTGACAAAGGCGTGAGCTGGAACATCGGTCGCACCTATTTGCAAGAAGAAGAGGTCTACCAGTTCAACCTGGTGCCCGAGTCGGGGCACAAGCGCCCCGGCATGATCAACCTGCAGCAATACTATTTAGAAGAAGCCTTGGTGGCGCGTGCGCTTGAGCTGGGTGTGGACATCCGCTGGAAGTGCAAGGCCGTGGGTGTGAGCTCTGAAGCCGACCACGCCGTGGTGCGCATCGAATCGCCCGAAGGCGAGTTCAACATTGAAGCCGAATGGCTGGTGGTGGCCGATGGCGCGCGCAGCCCTATTCGCCGCATGCTGGGGCTGGACATGGAAGGTCAGGTGTTCAAAGACCGCTTCTTGATTGCCGATGTGGTGATGCAGGCCGACTTCCCGGCCGAGCGCCGTTTGTGGTTTGACCCACCTTTTCACCGTGGCCAAAGTGTGCTGTTGCACAAGCAGGCCGACAACGTGTGGCGCATTGACTTTCAACTGGGGTGGGATGCCGACCCGGAAGAAGAAACCAAGCCCGAACGCGTGTTGCCGCGCATTCAGGCCATGTTGGGCGACGAGCGTGCGTTCTCGCTGGAGTGGGTCAGCATCTACACCTTTCAGTGTCGGCGCATGAACAACTTCAAGCACCAACGCTTGTTGTTTGTGGGTGACGCGGCGCACCAGGTGTCGCCGTTTGGCGCACGCGGCGCCAACTCCGGCTTGCAAGACACCGATGGCCTGATGTGGAAGTTGGCGCTGGTCATGCGTGGTTTGGCACCTGAGTCTTTGCTCGAGAGCTACAACGACGAGCGTGTCTTCGCTGCCGATGAAAACATCTTGAACTCGACGCGCTCCACCGACTTCATCACGCCCAAGAGCCCCACCAGTTTGTTGTTTAGGCAAGCGGCGTTGGAGTTGGCGCGGCATCATCCGTTTGCACGCAAGTTGGTCAACTCGGGCCGGTTGTCGGTGCCCAGCTTCATCACCCACTCGGTGCTCAATACACCTGACGTGGATACCTTTGCGGGCGACATGCTCCCGGGCGCACCGATGGACGATGCGCCTATCACCCACAACGGCCAAAGTGGATGGTTGCTGGACCAATTGGGGCACCGCTTTCAATGCTTGGTGTATGTGGACGATGTGGCGCAACTCGATGCCCATACCTTGCATGAGGTGCAGGCGCTGGCCCAAGAGGCTGTGGCGGTGCAACCCATCGTGGTCAGCCGTCAGCCGGGTGCCATCAAGGGCGTGAACGTGCTGGTTGATGCGCAAGGCTTGTTTGCCAAGCGTTACGACGCACAAGTAGGCAGTGCCTGGTTGGTGCGCCCCGACCAGCACGTGGTGGCGCGTTGGCGCTGCATCAAACGCGACGCGATCGCCGCCGCGCGTGACCGTGCCACGTGCAACGCTTGATGCCCGGAGCAAACCATGACACAGACCTTGAACCTCGCGCCCAACTTCAACGAACCCGGCAAGCGCTACTTTCGCGACTTCACGCCGGGTGATGATTTTTACGAAGCCCTCATCGACACACACCGAGGCCTGAGCGACGCACAAAGTTCCCTGGTCAACGCCAAGCTTATCTTGCTGCTGGCCAACCATGTGGGTGACATGCACGTGCTGCGCGAGGCTTTAAAGCTGGCGCGTGCCGATGTGGCCGCAGATTCCCAACCTTGATAGGAGACTCCCATGAAACTCAGCCGAATTCACCATGTGGCCTACCGCTGCCTCGACGCCAAAGCCACCGTGGAGTGGTACGTCAAACACCTCCACATGGACTTCGTGTTGGCCATTGCCGAAGACCAAGTGCCCAGCACCCACGCACCTGACCCCTATATGCATGTGTTCCTCGATGCAGGCCAGGGCAATGTGCTGGCGTTTTTTGAGTTGCCCAACTCCGCCGCCATGGGGCGTGACACCAACACCCCAGCGTGGGTACAGCACCTAGCCTTCAAAGTCGACAGCTTGGCCGAATTAGAAGCCACCAAAGCCAGCTTGCAAGCCGCTGGCATTGACGTGGTGGGCGTGACCGACCACACCATCTTCAAGAGCATCTACTTCTTCGACCCCAACGGCCACCGCCTTGAATTGGCGTGTGACATTGGCACACCCGACATGTACCAAAAGCTCGACGACGTGAAGTGGGCCATGTTGGAGGAGTGGAGCCAAACCAAACGCGCGCCCAAGCATGCCGCTTGGATGCACGAAAAAGAATTGGTTTAGGGCTTGGCCGTCTTGGGTTTGAAGCTGCAATGGTCGGACATCGCACACTGCCAGCACAAAGGCTTGCGGGCTTGGCACACATAGCGGCCATGCAAAATCAGCCAATGGTGCGCGTCCACCAAGTACGCGGATGGAATGCGCTTCATCAGCTTCATCTCCACCTCGTAAGGTGTTTTGCCGGGGGCCAGCCCCGTGCGGTTGCCCACTCTGAAAATGTGCGTGTCCACCGCCATGGTGGGTTCGCCAAACGCCACGTTCAACACCACGTTGGCGGTTTTGCGACCCACGCCAGGCAGGGCTTCAAGCGCCTCGCGTGTGCGCGGCACCACGCTGTGGTGTTGTTCCACCAAGATGCGGCAGGTCTCCATCAGGTGGCGTGCTTTGCTGCGGTACAGACCAATGGTCTGGATGTAACGCTC
>CAIMWY010000310.1 GCA_903845315.1 uncultured Burkholderiales bacterium | reverse complement strand
TGATCGAGGTCAATGCTGGTGATCACCGCGCAGTCGGCGTCCATCACGTTGACCGCATCTAGCCTTCCGCCTAAGCCCACCTCCAATATGGCCACTTCCAAATTGGAGGCCGCCATCAAACTCAAAATCGCCAGGGTGGTGATCTCGAAATAGGTCAGCGACACCGCTGGAGTTGGCGCGACGCCCACTCGCGCCTGCTCCACACGCTCAAAATGAGGCAGCAAATGCTCCGGCTCTACCGTCTCGCCATGGATACGGCAACGCTCTTGAAAGTGCACCAAATGCGGCGAGGTATACACCCCAGTGCGGTACCCCGCCTGCAGCAAACACGCCTCGAGCATGGCGCAGGTTGAGCCCTTGCCGTTGGTGCCCGCCACGGTGATCACCGGGCAGTCAAAGTGCAAAGTCATGCGCTTGGCCACCTTGCGCACACGGTCCAAGCCCATCTCAATGTTGTGGGGGTGCAAACGCTCGCAGTGTTCGAGCCAACTGTCCAATGAATTCATGGGATGAATTGTCGCCCACGGTTTGGACGAGTTCGCTTTGCGGCATCATTCACCCCCATGACATCCAAAGCCCTGACCGTTTACGGCATACCCAACTGCGACAGTGTGAAGAAAGCCCGCGTCTGGCTCAGTGAGCGCGGCGCAGACTTCACCTTTCACGACTTCAAAAAACAAGGCGTCCCCCCTGCGGCGCTTGACGTGTGGCTCACGCAGGTGGGATGGGAAACGTTGCTCAACCGCAAAGGCTCCACCTGGCGCAAGCTCGACCCTGCTTCACAAGCTAGCGTGGTCGACAGCCAAAGCGCTCGGCAAGTCATGCTTGAACATGCCAGCGTCATCAAACGTCCGGTGTGCGTGCTTAAAGGTCAGGTCATCGTGGGCGTCAACCCACAGGCCTGGCAAAACGTTTTAGATTGAAGTTTTACCGCTGCTTTACAGACCATCTGCTCACACGGACTAAACTCCACGCCATGTCACACAATAAGGGACACACCATGAAAAAAATCTATATCCAAACCTCGCTGTTGGGCAGTCTGATGGCCGCCCTGTCGTTGCTTAGCGTCTCTGCACAAGCCCAAGAAGTGGGTCGCGTCATCTCGAGCACACCCATCATTCAACAAGTCGCTGTACCACGTCAGGTGTGCAACAACGAACAAGTGGTCACCCCTGGTCAAAAATCTGGCGCAGGCGCTGCCATGGGCGCCATTGCGGGTGGCGCCCTTGGCAACAGCATGGGCCAAGGTTCGGGCCGCGCTGCTGCCACCATGTTGGGTCTGTTTGGTGGTGCCATCTTGGGCGACAAGGTGGAAGGAAATGCCCCATCTGAAGTCCGCAACGTGCAAAACTGCACGCAGCAAATGTTCTACGAGAACCGCACCATGGCCTACAACATCGTCTATGAATTTGCTGGCAAACAGTACACGGTTCAAATGCCCACCGATCCAGGCCCTACCGTGCGACTGCAAATCACCCCCATGGCCAGTCCTCCCGTGCAAAACTACGGCAATGTGCCCCCACCGGGCTCTGCACCGCGCTACTGAGCAAGCTTCAAGCCTTCCACAAAAGCCGCAGTTCTGCGGCTTTTTTTTTAGCCGGGCTGCGCCAGCGCCCCCAGCAGAGGCCTGTCCTCTAAAATCAGCTGTTTTGTATCTTCCACACCCCAGCACCATGACCACAGAAAAAATCGACAGCGTCAGCGTCACCACCAAAGCCAATGTGTTTTTTGACGGCAAGTGCGTGAGCCACGCCCTGACCCTGAGCAACGGCACCAAACTGTCTGTAGGCGTCATCTTGCCCGCCACTCTCACCTTCAATACCGGCGCGCCTGAAATCATGGAATGTGTGGCTGGTTTTTGTGAATACAAACTCGACGGCAGCGACGCATGGGTCACATCCCGCGCTGGTGAACAATTCAGTATTCCCGGCAACTCCAAATTCCACATTCGCGTCACCGAGCCCTACCACTACATCTGCCACTTCGGTTGATCGACCGCTGATCGGAACCCCATGAGCACCATTCTTC
>CAIMWY010000309.1 GCA_903845315.1 uncultured Burkholderiales bacterium | reverse complement strand
GCAAGCCCTCAGCGATCCCGAGGTGATGGAAGTGCTCTTGTACGAGCAAAAGAAGTTGGTGAAGCAGCGCGCGCGAAAGATCGACAGGCTGGTCTACAACGTCAAGCGTCTGGCGATCAATGTGCGTGGCTATTTGGCACGACAACGCTTGGCTGTCTAACCTGTCAATGACCCTTTCACACACTGACTATCGACCAGACATCGATGGGCTGAGAGCTTTCGCCGTTCTCTCGGTGGTCCTCTTTCATGCGTTCCCGTCGCTGCTGCCGGGGGGATTTGTGGGCGTCGATGTTTTTTTCGTGATCTCGGGCTACTTGATCTCGGGGATCATGTTCAAAGGCTTGCAGGACGGTTCGTTTCGTTTCTCTGACTTTTACGCGCGGCGTGTGAAACGCATCTTCCCTGCCTTGATCGTGGTGTCGATCGCGAGCTTTGTGTTCGGTTGGTTTGTTTTGTTCAGTGATGAGTTGAGCCAGCTGGGCAGTCACTTGACGCGCGCTGCGGTTTTTTTGTCTAACTTCATTCTTTGGCATGAGTCGGGGTACTTCGACAACGCGGCTGAAACCAAACCGTTGCTGCACCTGTGGTCTCTGGGCATTGAAGAACAGTTCTACATCGTGTGGCCTGTGTTGCTGTGGGCCTTGTGGCGGTTCAAATCTTGGCGTGCCATGGGCATGTTGGCCTGTGTGGTGCTGTCTTTTGCTTGGAATGTGTACCAGTCACAGCATGACCTGGTGCACGACTTTTACTCGCCTTTGACGCGCTTTTGGGAGCTGTTGTGTGGGGCCTTGCTGGCTTACGCTGGTGCGCCTCAGACCAAGCCCGCGTTGTCTGAGCAAGCGTGGTGGGCGCACAGTACGCATCTGCGTGGCGTGTTGGGTGCCATGTGCTTGGCCCTGGCTGTGTCGATCACCGACGCTCGGCACTTTCCTGGTGTCTGGGCGCTGTTGCCGGTTGCTGGGGCTGTGCTGCTCATCTCAGCGACACCGAAGGCATGGGTCAATCGTGTGGTGCTCTCTCGGGGGTTGTGCGTGTGGTTGGGCACCATCAGCTATCCGCTGTACCTTTGGCATTGGCCTATTTTTTCGTTTGCACGCATTGTCGAAGGTGGCACACCGAGTGTGATGTGGCGCAGCGCTGCCTTGTTGGCGTCGGTGGGTTTGGCTTGGCTGACTTTTTGGGTGGTGGAAAAACCGTTGCGCTTCACCTGGAACTTTCGGTACAAAACCGCGCTGTTGGTGCTGGCCATGGCCGGGGTGGGTGTGCTGGGGCATGTGACGCACAAGTCCGATGGCTATCCGTCTCGTGCGGTGATGCAGCCCGAACATGTGGTGCGTGGCGGTGACCTGGGCCACGACGAATTCCATGACTATTTCAAGCAGCACTTTTTCCCCTGTGCTGAGACATCCATTTACCAAGAAGCGGGTGCTTGGAAGGGGATGGTCCGTTGTTTTCAGTCAAAGCCCCAGCCTCAAGTGGATCTCGTGTTGCTGGGCGACAGCCATGCGGAGCATTTGTTTTTAGGGCTTGCCACGTCCTTGCCGCAATTGAACATCGCGTTCTATGTGAAAGGGGCTTTGCCTAGCTTGAACGGGTCAGAATTCAAAACCATTTTGAGCCATGTGCTGCCCGACAAGCACATCCAAAAAGTGGTGTTGGCGGGCATGTGGAGTGGCCATGCGTCTGAAGTCAAGCAGAGTGCAGGCCTGGAGAATGCGCTCGGTCCATTGATCGACGCGCTTGAGCAATCTGGAAAAAAAGTCTATCTGGTCGATGACATTCCTCAGTTCAGCTTTGACCCGCAGCGCTGTAAATTTCAACGACCTCTGACGCAAAGTACCAAGTGTGATGCGCCCATTGCCGAGTTCCAAGCGCAACGCCAGTCCTACCTGGGTGATTGGATGCAAGTGATCAAGCGCCACCCTGAGGTGGCTTGGGTAGATCTTTCGCGGCTGATGTGCAACGACCAGACGTGTGGCATGGCGCGCGATGGCCAGGTGCTGTACCGCGACAACAACCATTTGAATATTCCTGGTTCGCTGTACATCGGCAAACACATCGTGATGCAACATCCATCGCTCGCCGTGCGCAACACGCAGCGCCAACCATGAACCATTCCGATCCAACGCCAACCCCGGTGCACAAGGCGCAGCAGGCTGCATGGCAAGCCCTGCTGGACGACCAGGCCTTCAACGCCGACGCCGCGTTTCCCGTGACCTGGCCCTTTGACCCGCGTGGCCGCAATGCCGTGTTGTGCGACGCTGTGCGAGGCGGTCGTGTGCTGCACCTGGGCTTTGCCGACCATGCGCCTTTGATTGCCGACAAACGCCAGCAAGGCGTTTGGCTGCACGACCAAGTGCAGCGCGCAGCAGCGGCCTGTGTCGGGGTGGACATCAATCCCGAGGCGGTGGCCTTGGCTACGCAGTTGGGCGTGACCGACTTGCATTGCTTGGATATTTTTGACCCCGCGTTTGAGCGCTTGGTGGCTGCGTTTGAACCCACCCATGTGTTGTTGCCCGATGTGATCGAGCACTTGCACCACCCTGTCGCCTTTTTGCAGCGCGTGGGCCAGGTGGCGCCGCAAGCCACCTTGGTGGTGTCGGTGCCCAATGGCTTGAGCTTGCGCAATGTGTGGCAAGCGCTGCAGGGCGTGGAGCGCATCAACACCGACCACCTGTGCTGGTACTCACCGTTCACGGTGCTGAAGGTGTTGGCTCGTGCGGGCTATGCCTGTGTGGATGCGCAGTGCACACAAATTGCACCCGCTTCGTCGCTCAAGGGGCGTTTTTTTGCGCGCTTGGTGCAGTGGCGATCGGTGTGGGCCGACAACTTGGTGGTGCAAGCCCG
>CAIMWY010000308.1 GCA_903845315.1 uncultured Burkholderiales bacterium | reverse complement strand
CCGAGCCTGGGTGCCGAAAATATTGCCAAGGGCTTCAATAGCGTCACCTGGGGCTTTAGCGCCGTGGCGGTCTTCATGTGTATTTACTACATGCTGTTTGGCATGATTTCCAGCGTGTCGCTGGCATTCAATTTGTTGCTCTTGGTTTCCGTTTTGTCGATGCTGCAGGCCACGCTGACGCTGCCGGGTATGGCCGCCATGGCGCTGGTGCTGGGTATGGCCATTGACTCCAATGTGTTGATCAACGAGCGTGTGCGCGAAGAGTTGCGTAACGGTGCTTCGCCACAAGCTGCGATTCACGCCGGCTACGACCGGGCCTGGGCGACCATCATCGACTCCAATGTGACCACGCTGATCGCGGGACTGGCTTTGCTGGCCTTTGGTTCGGGGCCGGTGCGCGGCTTCGCTGTGGTGCATTGCCTGGGCATCTTGACCAGCATGTTCTCGGGGGTTTTCTTCTCCCGTGGCGTGGTAAATTTATGGTACGGTCGGCAGAAAAAATTACAAGGTGTATCGATAGGTACCGTTTGGCGCGCTGATTCCAGCAATCAGGTCGCACAGAGCTAACAGGGGCAGGCATGGAATTCTTCAAAATAAGACGCGACATTCCGTTTATGCGGCATGCGCTGGTATTCAATCTGGTCTCGCTGGTCACGTTTTTGGCCGCGGTCTTCTTCCTTTTTTCCAAAGGTTTGCATTTGTCGGTGGAGTTCACCGGCGGCACCCTGTTGGAGGTAAGTTACGCGCAAAGCGCTGACCTCAATCGCATCCGCTCCTCGGTTGCCGCATTGGGTTACTCCGACGTGCAGGTGCAAAATTTTGGTACCGCGCGCGATGTACTGATACGCATGCCGGTGCAAAAAGGCAGTAGCGCGGGTCAGCAAAGTGAACGGGTGCTGGCGACGCTCAAGGAGATTGATGCGTCCGCCACCTTGCGCCGTACCGAGTTTGTGGGTCCACAGGTGGGCGACGAACTCGCCACCGATGGCCTGAAAGCACTGGCCTTCGTGGTGGTGGGCATCATGCTGTACTTGGCGATCCGTTTCGAATGGAAATATGCCGTCGCGGCCATCATTGCCAACTTGCACGACGTGGTCATCATTTTGGGATTTTTTGCATTTTTCCAGTGGGAGTTTTCGCTTCCGGTGCTGGCTGCCGTGCTGGCAGTGCTGGGCTATTCAGTCAACGAGTCGGTGGTGATTTTTGACCGGATTCGCGAGAACTTCCGTCGCTACCGCAAGATGACCACGACCCAGATCATCGACAACGCGATCACCTCCACCATCAGCCGCACCATCATCACCCACGGCTGTACCCAGCTCATGGTGTTGTCGATGTTGTTGTTTGGCGGCGCCACGCTGCATTACTTTGCGCTGGCGCTCACCATCGGCATTTTGTTTGGCATTTACTCGTCGGTATTTGTAGCTGCCGCGATTGCCATGTGGTTGGGCATTCGCCGCGACGATTTGATCAAGCACACCGGCCCCAAAACACCGGGCGACCCGGACGACGAAAACGCAGGGGCTGTGGTTTAAACCGCTGTTCAGTGCGCCACGCGATCGTGGTCGTCGCACAGCTCATCGAGTACCAAGGCATCGGGCTCTAGCCCGACGCTCCAGTAGACCATCAACACGATGATTTTGAGGTCATCCAAAGACACGGGCTGACCGGGCACGGCCATGGCGCGGTCGATCACGATCTCGCGCATGTGGGCAGAGAGCACGCCGGCAGATTCTAAAAAGTTGACAAACCCCAAAGACTCAGCGCCTAAGTGGTCTTGCTCGGCCACAGAGTAAATGCGCAGGCTGTGGGCGGATTCGGCATGGGTTTCGGAGGCGCTTTGGCTGATGTCGATCAGCTCGGTGCTGTGAGACGCGAGGTTCAACCCGGCCAGCCATTGCAGGGCTTGTTGGATGTCGTCTGATTCAAAACCAACGGCGTTCAGTTTGCGGCCCAGCTGATGCAGCTCAGGGCACGCATCGCCTCGCCAGTAGTTTTCATAGACGAATACGAGCACTTCAAACATGGCTTCAATATACATGGTTTTGGTGGCTTGGCCGTGGCGCAGGCCTGCGTGTTTATCCCGGCGTTTTCAATCGCCCTTCATGCGCTGAAACAAGCCGCCGGGCAAGCGGGCCACCTGGCCATTGAGCTCCAGCGTCAGCAGCAGCGCTTGCAGTTGTGCGGTGTCTAGGCCGCTGCGTGCTTGCAGCGCATCCAAGCTGACGGGTGCGTAGCCCAGGTGAGCCAACAAGGCGCTGTCGGCTTGGTTGGCCTGCAGGCTGTTGCTGTTGGCGTCACCGAGGGCTGACGCCAACCACAGGCTTTGCTGGTGTGCCATCAGGTGCAACTCTTCGAGCACGTCTTGCGCTGTTTCGACCAATTTGGCGCCTTGACGAATCAGTGCATGGCAGCCATGTGATTGGGGAGAGTGGATGGAGCCCGGAACGGCCAGCACTTCGCGGCCTAATTCCAGAGCCAAACGCGCGGTGATGAGCGAGCCCGATTGCAAAGCCGCCTCCACCACCAAGGTACCCAAGCCCAGCGCTGCAATGAGGCGGTTGCGTTTGGGGAAGTTGGCCGCCAAAGGTGGCGTGCCCAAGGGGTACTCGCTGATCAACACGCCGTGTTGGGCAATGTCGGTGGCCAAGCCTTGGTGTTGACGTGGGTACACACGGTCTAGGCCCGTGCCCACCACAGCCACCGTGCGCCATGGCTTGGCCTGTGTCGAGTCGGCCTTTGGCGCGGCCCTGTGTGCACCTCGCAAAGCGCCCCGATGGGCTCCCCCATCGATGCCCAAAGCCAAGCCAGAGACCACAGCCAAGTTTGCAGCGCTCAAGGCCTCGCCAAATTGCTCGGCGGTCTGAGCGCCTTGCGGTGTGGGGTTGCGACTTCCCACCACGGCCACTGCGTTGCCGAGCAGGTGGTCGACTTGGCCTTGTACATACAGCATCAAGGGTGGGTCGGCCAGTTGCAGCAAGGCTGCGGGGTAATGGCTGTCGCCCAGCGTCCAAACGGAATGGCCCACACGCGCAGCGGTGTGTGACAGCCAGTGTTCGGTGCGCGCGCACTGCACCGTCAGTTCATTCGGTACTTGCAGCAAGGCCTGGGCTTGCTTGGGTGTGACCACCTGCGACAAGGCCGCTTCGGGTTGCGCAAAGATGGCTTGTGGGCTGCCAAAGCAGGCCAGCAAGCGTCGTGCGGCGTCATTGCCCACGCCATTGGTCAGGCTCAAACGCAGCCAAGCGCGCAGTTCATGTGGTTCCATAGGGGTCTCCAAAGTGATGCCGAGCATTCTCTGGACGGACCACCCACGGGGGAGCACATGCGGGTAGGAATTTTCAAAACCGGGGACAATAGGGAGATGGCAAAACTCGACATTCTTCGATTCCCCGACCCCAAACTCCACACCGTGGCCAAGCCTGTGCAAGCGGTGGATGCCCGCATCCGCACGCTGATCGCCGACATGCTCGAGACCATGTACGACGCCAATGGCATTGGACTAGCCGCCACGCAAGTGAATGTGCATGAGCGCTTGGTGGTGATGGATGTGTCGGAAGACCGCAACGCCCCGGTCGTGCTCATCAACCCACGCATCACCTGGGCCAGCGACGAACGCGTCAAAGGTGAAGAGGGCTGTTTGTCGGTGCCCGGCATTTACGACGGTGTGGAGCGCTCCACCGTGGTGAAGGTGGTGGCCCAAGACGGCGAAGGCCAAGAGCGAGAAATTGCTGCCGAAGGTTTGATGGCGGTGTGTATTCAGCATGAGATGGACCACTTGATAGGCAAGGTGTTTGTGGAATACCTCTCGCCCCTGAAGCGCAACCGCATCAAAACCAAGATGCTCAAAGCCCTGCGCGACGACGAATAAAGGCTTGTTCATGCGCGTTATTTTTGCGGGCACGCCCGAATTTGCGGCAGTGGCTTTGGCCCGCATCCTTGCAGCGGGCCACAACGTGCCCTTGGTGCTCACGCAACCCGACCGGCCTGCGGGTCGCGGCATGAAGATGCATGCCTCGGCGGTCAAGCAACTGGCCCTTCAACACGCCCTGTCCGTGGCGCAGCCGCGCAGCTTGCGCCTGGATGGCAAATACCCGGACGATGCGGCAGCCGCCCAACAGGCGATTCACGACGCACACGCCGATGTGATGGTGGTGGCCGCGTATGGATTGATCTTGCCGCAGTGGGTGCTGGATGCGCCACGCTTGGGTTGCCTCAACATCCATGCCTCCCTGCTGCCGCGCTGGCGTGGCGCAGCGCCGATTCATCGGGCCATCGAAGCAGGCGACGCCCTGACGGGTGTGACCCTCATGCAAATGGACGCCGGCTTGGACACGGGCGCGATGTTGCTGGCCGACACCCTGTCGATTGCCTCTGACGACACCACCGCCAGCTTGCACGACCGCTTGGCCGAGATGGGGGGCGAATTGGTGGTGCAAGCCCTGGTGCAAGCCCAAGCGGAACAACTCAAGCCTGTGGCGCAACCTGAGGTTGGCGTGACCTATGCGCACAAGATCGACAAGGCCGAAGCCGCAGTGGATTGGACGCACACCGCAGAGGTGATCGCACGGCGGGTGCGCGCTTTCAACCCCTTCCCGGGCGCCACCGCGCAGTTGGCGGGTGAAGCCATCAAGCTTTGGCAGGCCCAGGCGCAGATACGCGCACACGACGTCAAGCCCGGGACTGTGCTGAGTGCCGATGAACAAGGTGTGTGTGTGGCCTGTGGCCAAGATGTGTTGTGCGTGACGCAGTTGCAGCGTGCAGGTGGCAAACGCTTGAGCGCGGCAGATTTTTTACGTGGCTTTGATCTCAAGCCTGGTCAATGTTTGGATGCGGTGGTGCACTGATGTTTTGGCGCAAAAACGTGCGAGAGCACCCTGAATTCAAGATTGGCATGGCTGACTTTGGGCCCCAAGCTTTGGGCATCGTGGCCTGGGGCTTGATGATCGGGGTGGCCATGGTCAATTCCGGCATGGGCACCCTGCCTGCGGTGGTCATGGCCTTGCTGGTTTTTGCGGGCAGTTCGCAGTTGGCCGCCATTCCGCTCATCGTTGCCGGTGCGCCGGTGTGGGTGATTTGGCCACCGCCTTTTGCGTCAACCTGCGCTTTGTGGTGTTCAGCTTGCACATGCGGCCTTTTTTGATTCATCTGCCACGTTGGACGCGTCTGGCCGCGGGCTACTTCATCACCGACAACGGTTATGTGCTGTTCACCAAGCGTTTCCATGTACCTGGACGCACTGAGGACGAGCGTTTGGCGCAAGTGGCCTACTTGGCGGGCGCCAATTCCTTGAACTGGGCCAGTTGGATGCTGGCGAGTTTGGTGGGCATTGCTTTGGCGCACAGCATTCCTCCTGCCTGGGGGCTTGGGTTCGCGGGCATCTTGTGCTTGCTGGGCATGCAATGTTCGCTGGCCAGTTCACGCCTGCGCATCGTGGCCTCGCTGGTGGCTGGGGTCACGGCGGTGTTGGTCTATCACCTGCCCTTGCGTTTGAACATCGTGACGGCCATTGCCGTGGCCGTGTTGGTGTGCATGACGGCCGAACGCTTCAAACCAATGCCAACGCCTGGAGGCCACGCATGAGCGCCACAGAAATTTGGACGTTGGCGGTGATCCTTGGGCTGGCGGTGGTCACCGTGGTGGCGCGTAGCTTTTTCTTCATCTCCAACAAAGCCTGGCACTTGCCCCACTGGGCGCAGCGCGGGTTGCAATACGCACCGATTGCGGCGTTGTCTGCCGTGGTCGTGCCGGAGGTGGTGATGAGCCAAGGTGCGCTGATTGCCACTTGGCAAGACGCCCGCTTGTTTGCCGCAGCGGCGGGCGTGGCGGTGTACTTTGCCAAGCGCGATGTATTGCTGACCATCGTGTTGGGCATGGCGGTGTACCTGCCCTTGCACTTGGGGCTGGGCTGGTAAGGCCCTCAAGGGGCACCACGCGATACCGCGCGGTGCCGCGCTGGCTCAGCGGGCTGTCAAACCTCTGAGCGCCTCTGCGGCGTTGGGGCCAGCTTGTGCGTCGGCGATGTACTGGCGAATGATGTCTTCAAAGTTTTTCTCGGCCACCAGCCCCAGCGCGTTGGCGCGTTTGGCCGTAGTGGCTTTGGCCCAGCGCGAGACGATGCCAATGACCGCCTCGTCGGGCTGAAAGCGCACCCGGGCACGCACCTCGGGCCCGGCCACGGCTTCGAGGGCGTCGAGCATTTGTTGCACGCTCACATTCAAACCCGGCAGGTTCATGGCGGTGCGTCCGCCAAAGGCTTCACGGCTGCATTCAAACACCGCGATCAAACCCTCGACCGTGGCGCGGGGCGACGACACCGAATGCGTCAAGGTGGGTGGCACTGGGCAGATGGCTTCCAGGCCCGCCAGCGGCTCGCGGATGATGCCGCTGAAAAACGACGACGCTGCACCATTGGGTTTGCCCGGGCGCGTGGTGACGGTCATCAAGCGTGCGCTGCGGCCATCGATGAAGCCTTTGCGGGTGTAGTCGGCCACCAGGTGTTCGCAGATGTGTTTGTGGATGCCGTACGAGGTTTGTGGCGTGCACAAGGTGTCGTCGTGCACCACATCGGGCAGGGGCACGGCGTCGTCCGGACCAAACACCGCGATGGAGCTGGAAAACACCAGCCGCGTGGGCGCCGCACCGGCTTGCTGCACGCGCGCGCGCAAGGCGTCGAGCAAGGCGCGTGTGCTGTCGAGGTTGGAGCGCAGGCCCAGGTCAAAGTCGGTTTCGCATTCGCCCGAGACCGCAGAGGCGAGGTGGAACACGCCATCCACGGGCTCATGGTGCAAGGCTTGGCAGTGGTCCAGCAGCGCGCCGATTTTCACCTGCACGCGGGGATCGGTCACCAAGTCAACCGGGGGTGTCACTTGGTCGGCCAACACCAACGCGGTGATAGGTTGTCCCGCCAATTGGCCCCGCTTGAGCAAGGTGCGGGCAAGTCGGGTGCCTAAGAAACCGGCACCGCCGGTGATGAGTAAACGCATGGGGTGTCTCCAGCAAATGTGAGGGTCAAGGCTCAGCCGCGTACAAAGAGCGTCACCAGTTCATCGGGGCCGACTTGGCGGCTCCAGTGGCCGTGGACGGTGGGGTCAAAGGTGGCGCCTGCGGGCAGCACGTCGGCCGAATAAAAGTGCTGGCCCGGGCCAAAGATGCGCGAGCTGCCGTCTTGCAAGCCGATCTCCATCTGGCCTTCCAGCACAAACAACCACTGTGGGTTTTCAGTGCAGTGAAATTCGCTGCGAAAACCCACCGGGCTGCGGCGCAGCTGAAAGCCACTGCTGGCCATCAGCGGCGACAAACGGGCTTGCGGCTTGCCTTCGCTCAGGCTCAAGGGGTCGGTGCGAAAGCGGGCGCGGCCCTCGCTGTCGGTGAAGAGAGTGGTTTTTTCAAAAGTGCTCATGGCACCACTTTAGCGTGAGTGACAGCCCTGCCCCGGCGCTCGCGAGACAATGGCGTTTTTCACACAGGAAAGCACACACCATGGGCCAAGTTGCGGTTGTCACAGGAGCGAGTTCAGGCATTGGCAAGGCTTGTGCCTTGGCATTGCTGCGTGAGGGATGGGACGTGGTGCTGGTGGGGCGCCGTGCTGACGCGCTGCAAGCCACCGCCCAAGAAGCGGGCGCCAACGCCGAGCGTGCCCATGCGGTGCCGGCCGATGTGGGCCAAGAAGATTCGGTGGCGGCCTTGTTTGACACCGTGCGCCAGCGTTTTGGCCGCATCGATTTGTTGTTCAACAACGCGGGCATCTTTTTGCCCAGCACTTTGCCGGGCGATATTTCGCCGGCCGATTGGCGTCGTGCGGTGGACATCAATTTCAACGGCGCGTTCTTTTGTTTGTCCCAGGCGTTCAAGCTCATGCAAACCCAAAGCCCTCAAGGCGGGCGCATCATTAACAACGGCTCCATTTCGTCCCATGCGCCGCGTCCGGGCTCGATGCCCTACACCGCCACCAAGCACGCCATCACGGGTTTGACCAAAGCCGCAGCACTCGATGGCCGCGCTTTTGACATTGCGGTCGGCCAAATCGACATTGGCAACGTGGCCACCGACATGACCGAACGCATGGCCACTGGCGTGTTGCAGGCCGATGGCAGCATTCGCCCCGAGGCGCGCATGGACATGTCGGCCGTGGTCGACACCTTCATGGCCATGGCGCGTTTGCCGCTCACAGCCAATGTGTTGTTCATGACGGTCATGGCCACCAAGATGCCGTTTGTCGGTCGCGGTTGAAACCTGGCTGCAAGCCTGCACTTTTAAAATTGATTTTTCTCCCACATATTGCTATTCCCATGAACGTCATTCGCTTCTCTGATTTGTGCGCCAGCGGCAAAGTCCGTGGTCAACGTGTCTTCATCCGTGCCGACCTCAACGTGCCGCAAGACGCCCACGGCGCCATCACCGAAGACACCCGCATCCGCGCGTCAGTGCCCTGTATTCAGATGGCCTTGGACGCGGGCGCTGCCGTCATGGTGACCAGCCATTTGGGACGGCCCACCGAGGGCGAGTTCAAACCCGCTGATTCGTTGAGCCCGGTGGCGAAGCGTTTGGGTGAGTTGTTGGGCCGCGAAGTGCCTTTGGTCTCCAACTGGGTCGATGGCGTGCAACTGGCCCCGGGCCAGTTGGTGATGTTGGAGAACTGCCGCGTCAACCAAGGCGAGAAAAAGAACGCGCCCGAGTTGGCCCATAAACTCGCCGCCTTGTGTGACATCTTTGTGCACGACGCGTTTGGCACCGCCCACCGCGCCGAAGGCACCACCTACGGCATTGCCCAGTTCGCCCCCATCGCCTGTGCGGGCCCCTTGTTGGCGGCAGAGATCGACGCCATCAGCCAAGCCTTGGCCAACCCCAAGCGCCCCTTGGCGGCCATCGTGGCGGGCAGCAAGGTGTCCACCAAGCTCACCATTTTGAAGAGCTTGGCTAGCAAGGTGGACCAGCTCATCGTGGGCGGCGGCATTGCCAACACCTTCATGTTGGCGGCTGGCTTGAAGATCGGCAAAAGCCTGGCCGAACCCGATTTGTTGGCCGAGGCCAAAGCCGTGATCGAGATCATGAAAGCCCGTGGCGCCGAAGTGCCGATCCCCACCGACGTGGTGTGTGCCAAAACCTTTGCCGCCGACGCGGTGGCCACGGTGAAGAAAGCCACCGAGGTGGCCGATGACGATTTGATTTTGGACATTGGCCCCGAGACCGCCGCCAAATTGGCCACGCAACTCAAGGCCGCTGGCACCATCGTGTGGAACGGCCCGGTCGGCGTGTTTGAGTTTGCCGCCTTTGAGAACGGCACCCAGGTGATTGCGCACGCCATTGCCGAGTCCAGCGCCTTCAGCATTGCAGGCGGCGGCGACACCCTGGCCGCCATTGCCAAATACGGTATCGAGAAACAAGTGGGCTACATCTCCACCGGGGGCGGCGCTTTCCTGGAAGTGCTCGAAGGCAAGACCTTGCCTGCGTTTGAAATTTTGACGCGACGCGCGGCGGGCTGAGCCTCGCTCACCAAGCGCAAGCGAAACTGAACAACTGCCGGCTCATCTTGTCTTGACTCACAGACATCCAGCTGCCCCCGACGGGCAGTGATTTGATGGCGGGGCCATTGCCCATTTTGTTGGGATGGCTGGTGGCGCTGAGGGTTTTGTATTTGCCTTCGGCGCAGTCGTACTCGATGTAGGACTTGACCGATTGCTGGCCTGTTGTGTCGGGGCTTTTCAAGTCGTAGACCACCCAGACGCGTCGGTTTTGGTTGATGCGTGCGATGGACGAGGAGTCCACATACACCGTGGCCACTTCGTTTTGTGTGACGGTGACCCACATGGCGTGTGAGCTAGCAGATGCCATCACGAGTAACAACACAACAAGATGTTTCATGGGTGTGGGGCGGACAAGAAAAAGCCCCGCAAATCCTGAGGAGCTTGCGGGGCTGAGGGTGCTTGGCGTTTAAGCTGCCTTCATGGCACGAGGGCTGGTGGCGCTGCCTGCGTAGTCGGTCCAGCTGTCTTGCTTGAAGTCATACAACTTGCAGTCGCGTGCGGTTTGGAAATACCAGCCCCAAGAGAAGGGCTGAACGATGATGCGCTCAGGCAGCAACTCTTCGAGCTTGCTCTGTGCTTGCTTGAGCTTGTACAAAGGAATGCTCATGTCCAAGTGATGCGCCGTGTGCTCCATGATGTGGTGCATCAGTGCGCCAATATTCAATGGAAAGGTCAGGTGCACGGTGGTGGACACGAATGGCGAGGCCTTCGACCAGCCCGTGCGCTCTTCGTGCCAAGACACGTCCACATGGGTGTGGTGCACATACACCACAAAGCCAATCATGCTGACCCAAAAGAAGAAGGGCACGACGACGCCCATCAACAAAATCAAACCGACCGATTGCTCGGTCGCCAAAGCGGCCCACACCATGGCGGCGACCCACGTCGCACCGAAGGCGGTGATCAGCAAACAGTCTTTCATGAAGATGGGGCGGCGTGTCGGCATGTTCTTTTCGTTGGGGAATACCATTTTGTTCCACCAAATTTCGATCATGTAGTACAGGCCAGGTGCCCAGCCGCTGCGGTAAATGCGGTCTTTGATGCGTGCCATCAGTGGCAATGCTGCGAACTCTTCGGGGGTGTAGGGCGCCCACACAAAATCGAAGTTTTTGAGGTTGGTGTAACCGTGGTGCACCACGTTGTGGCCGATGTCCCACAAGCTGTAAGCTGTCAAAGAGGGCAAAAAGGCAATGCGCCCCAACCATTTGTTGAGGTTGCGGTGGGGGGTGAGGCTTTGGTGGCAGGCGTCATGGCCCAAGATGAACAAGCGACCAATCACAAACCCCGCAGCGCAGCCGCTCAAGAGCTTGGCCCACCAAGTCTCAAACAGCACGGTTCCAGCCATCAGCGCAGCCCACAGCGCATAGTCGACCACCAGCAGCACGATGGCCAGTAGGGTGGTGCGCTCACTCAAAGGGATCAACCACTCGCGCATGACTTTGCGGTGTGGCATCGGTTCGTGGGGAAGAATAGGTTTTTGGGTCAGGTTCATGTTGAAAAAATCTCAGGTCATGGCCGCAGTGGGCACTCCAACTCGAATCTTAGGCGAATGGTGTTGCAGCGCTCTGACATGCATCAATTGACCGCTAATTATCGCTTTTTACCTTCACTGGCGTCTTTTTAAACGCAAGACCAAGACTCGCAAGGGGTCAAGTGGCATTTTTTGCGCGTTTCAAACATGTGAGAATCAAGCGCATCGATTCCTAGGAGACCTGTCATGACGCGCCGCGCCACCAAAATTGTTGCCACCTTAGGCCCCGCCTCCAGCGATCCAGCGTTATTGGAGCAGATGATCCTGGCTGGCGTCGATGTGGTCCGCTTGAACTTCAGCCACGGCAAAGCGCAAGACCACATTGAACGCGCGCGACTGGTGCGAGAGGCAGCAAAAAGAGCGGGTCGCGAAGTCGCCATCATGGCCGACTTGCAGGGCCCCAAAATTCGTGTCGGCAAGTTCGCCGACGGCAAAGTGATGCTGGAAAACGGCAACAAGTTTGTCCTTGACGCCTCGCGCACCGAGCCGGGTGACTTGCACGGCGTGGGCTTGGATTACAAAGAATTGCCTCGCGATGTCAAACCCGGCGACCTGCTTTTACTCAATGATGGCTTGATCGTCCTCACGGTAGATGCAGTAAAAGGAGAGCAGGTACTCACAACTGTTAAGTTGGGGGGCGAGCTGTCTAACAACAAAGGCATCAACAAACAAGGGGGCGGACTGACTGCGCCGGCCTTGACCGCCAAGGACATGGACGACATCAAAACCGCCATGAGCTTTCAGGCCGACTACCTCGCTGTGAGTTTCCCCAAAAACGCCACCGACATGGAAATGGCCCGTCAACTGGCCAATGTGGCGGGCGCTGAATACAAACACAAGCCCGGCTTGATTGCCAAGATCGAGCGTGCCGAAGCGATTCCTCACCTGGAAGAAATCTTGCGCGCCAGCGACGGCATCATGGTGGCGCGGGGCGACTTGGCGGTGGAGGTCGGCAATGCCATCGTCCCAGCCTTGCAAAAACGCATGATCAAGTTGGCCCGTGAACACGACAAGGTGGTGATCACCGCGACCCAGATGATGGAGAGCATGATCACCAACCCCGTGCCCACGCGCGCTGAGGTGAGCGACGTGGCCAACGCCGTGCTCGATGGCACCGACGCGGTGATGCTCAGCGCAGAGACGGCAGCCGGTAAATTCCCGCTTGAAACGGTGCAAGAAATGGCCAAGATTTGCAGCGCCGCCGAGGGTGCCGAAGAGGTGGAGCTCGATGGTGACTTCACTGGGCAAACCTTCACCCGAATTGACTACAGCATTGCCATGGGCGCTTTGTTCACGGCCCACCACATGGGTGCCAAGGCCATCGTGGCCTTGACCGAGTCAGGTTCGACCGCCTTGTGGATGAGCCGCCATCGCATTCACATTCCCATCTATGCCCTCACCACCAAAGTGGCGGCGCAGCGCAAGATGTCTTTGTTTCGCAACGTCAGCGCATTGTTGATGGACACCAGCGCCGACCGTGACACGGCCTTGCTGCAAGCGGAAGCCCACCTCAAATCGCGTGGCGACGTGGACACGGGCGATGTCTATGCCATCACCTGTGGCGAGCCCATGGGCACCCCGGGGGGCACCAACATGCTCAAAATTTGTAAAGTCAACTGAGACGGTGTTGTCAGGCTGGCGCCAAGTGGGGGTCGGTAAAATTAACCCCAGTGATAAAAATTAACTTCAAGGACTTTTTGATATGGCACTCGTTTCGATGCGCGAACTTTTGGACCACGCCGCTGAGCAGGGTTACGGCATACCCGCTTTCAACGTCAACAACCTAGAGCAAGTCGAAGCCGTGATGGAAGCCGCCCAAGAAACCGGCTCGCCCGTGATCTTGCAAGCCAGTGCGGGCGCCCGCAAGTACGCCGGTGAGTCGTTCATCAAGCACCTGATCCAAGCCGCCACCGAAGCCTATCCCCACATTCCCTTGGTCATGCACCAAGACCACGCCACTTCGCCCAAGATTTGCCAAGGCGCCCTCGACCTGGGCTTTGGCTCGGTCATGATGGACGGCTCCTTGATGGAAGATGGCAAAACCCCTGCCGACTTTGACTACAACGTGGCGGTGACCCAGCAAGTGGTGGCCATGGCCCACAAAATTGGTGCCACGGTGGAAGGCGAACTCGGTTGCTTGGGCTCCCTCGAAACGGGCGAAGCAGGCGAAGAAGACGGCGTGGGCGCGGTGGGCAAACTCGACCACAGCCAGATGCTGACCGACCCGGAAGAAGCCGCGCAATTTGTCCAAGCCACGCAGTTGGACGCTTTGGCCATTGCCATTGGCACCAGCCACGGCGCTTACAAATTCAGCCGCCCGCCTACAGGTGACGTGCTGGCCATCAGCCGCGTCAAAGCCATCCATGCGCGCATCCCCAACACCCACTTGGTGATGCATGGCTCGTCCAGCGTGCCGCAAGATCTGCTGGCGTTGATCAACCAGTTTGGCGGCAAGATGAAAGAAACCTATGGCGTGCCGGTGGCGGAAATTCAAGAAGCCATCAAGCACGGCGTGCGCAAAATCAACATTGACACCGACATTCGTTTGGCCATGACCGGTGCGGTGCGTAAATTCCAAGCCGAGAACCCCGACAAGTTCGACATGCGTGAATGGATGAAGCCCGCCCGCGAAGCCGCCAAAGCCATTTGCAAACAACGCTACATCGAGTTCGGCTGCGAAGGCCAAGGCGGCAAAATCAAATCCGCCACCCTGGCCATCATGGCAGCCAAGTACGCCAAAGGCGAGTTGGCGCAATTGGTGAAGTAAGCTTCTCAAAGGGCCATTGCTTGCGATCATTCACAGCCATGGTCCTGCCAGCCCGTTGACGCTTCAGCGGGCTTTTTTATTGGAATGGCGACACACATGACTCCCGCTTTGCACACCTCAGCCTTGACTTCCTTGCCCCTGCTGGCGCGCGGCAAGGTGCGCGACAACTACGCCGTGGGTGAGGACCGCATCTTGATGGTGGCGTCTGACCGAATCAGTGCGTTTGACGTGATCATGGGCGAGGCCATTCCCGGAAAGGGCGAGTTGCTCACCCAAATGGCCTTGTTCTGGTTTGGCAAGCTCGGCCACATTTGCCCCAACCACCTCACAGGCGATGCGCCTGAGGGCGTGGTCCATCCAGACGAGGTGGCCCAAGTGCAAGGTCGCTCCATGCTGGTCAAGCGCTTGAAGCCCATCCCAGTAGAGGCCGTGGTCCGTGGTTACCTGGCGGGCAGTGGTTGGCAAGAGTACCAACAGAGTCAATCGGTGTGCGGCGTTCCCTTGCCCAAGGGCTTGAAGAATGCCAGCAAGTTGCCTGACCCCATCTTCACCCCAGCCGCCAAAGCCGCGGTGGGCGACCACGACGAGAACATCACCTTCGAACAAGTGGTCGAGATGGTGGGGAGCGCCTTGGCCGAAAAGATTCGCACCCTCAGCATTGCCTTGTACGAGACCGCGCGTGATGTGGCGTCGGCAAAAGGCATCATCATTGCGGATACCAAGTTTGAATTTGGCTTGGACCCCAATGGCAACTTGGTGCTGATGGACGAGGTGCTCACGCCTGATTCGTCACGCTACTGGCCGGCAGACAGCTACCAAGAAGGTGTCAACCCGCCCAGCTACGACAAACAGTTTTTGCGCGACTGGCTCGAGACGGCTCAAGTGCAGGGCAAGCCTTGGAGCAAATCTCCTCCAGCCCCGCACTTGCCGCAAGAGGTGATTGCGCAAACCGCCGCCAAATACCAAGAGGCGTGGGATCGACTCAAAGACTGAGCCTGTAGGTTTTGGGTTTTGTGGGCGAGGGCCGCAGGCCCTCAGTTCAAAGCCATGCTGAGCTTGCGCCGATAACGCGACACCAACTCGGCCTGTGGGTCTTCTTGCACCGCGCCTTTGCCCGTGAGCTCAATGCCGCCAGCGGTTTTGCCAAAAGCCGCATCGTCTGCTTTGGGCTTGGGCGGGGTCATCAACTCCAAAATAGCCACATAGGTTTTGCGCGCCACATCGTCGCTCCAGGTTTTGTCGCGCATGATGATCTCGAGCAACTCTTCCATCGCCGCTTCCATTTGCCCCGCCGCCACCAGCACCCGGGCTTTGGCCAAGCGGGTGTCGAAGTCGCGTTTGTTTTGCGCAATCAGGGCGTCGAACTGCTCTAAGGTCCAGCTGCCGCGCGTATCGGTGCTGACAAACTGCAAGGCCTTCAGCCAGTAGTTCAGTGCGTCAAAGCGCAGCTGCAGCGGGATTTGCACCAGCGTCGGCGCCAGTGCGGTTTGCGCCTCCTCCAGATCGCCCACAGCAATCAGCAGTTTGACAAAGTTGTAGCGCGCTTCGTCATCGGCGGGGTTGAGCGTGAGGGCTTCTTGCAGTTTGGCCAGTGCGGCATCGGGGTCACCGGCCTGCATCAGTGCTTCGGCGGCTTGGGTGTCGGCCTCGGCTGCCAATTCGCCTTCAGAGGGCAGATGTTTGTCTAAAAACTCGCGCACCTTGCCTTCGGGCAAAGCGCCCATGAAGCCGTCCACAGGCCGCCCGCCCATCAGCAAAATGCAGGTCGGCAAACTTTTGACGCCAAATGCACTTGCCAGTTGCTGCTCGTTGTCGGCATTGACCTTGACCAGCTTGAAACGCCCGGCATAAGCGGTTTCCAGCTTTTCCAGCACGGGGCCGAGCGACTTGCAGGGGCCGCACCAGTCGGCCCAAAAATCCACCAACACCGGTGTGGTTTGTGAGGCCGCAATCACATCGGCTTCGAAATTCTCTATGGTCACATCGATCATGGGGGTCCCGTCTTAAAATTCGTCTTTCGCTCACACCAAGCCACATCATGACCCAGTGCCAAGTTGGCGTCGTCATGGG
>CAIMWY010000307.1 GCA_903845315.1 uncultured Burkholderiales bacterium | reverse complement strand
GTGAGGCCCTTGTAAAATCGCGCCTTGCTTGACAGGGCGGCACACAGCCCCTGTATCCCAAAGGCTGGTTGTTTATGTTGTACCCCCAAGAATTTGATGTCATCGTGGTCGGTGGCGGCCATGCTGGCACTGAGGCCGCGTTGGCCGCTGCGCGCATGGGCGCCAAAACCCTGTTGTTGTCGCACAACATCGAAACCTTGGGCCAGATGAGCTGCAACCCCTCCATCGGCGGTATCGGCAAAGGCCACCTGGTCAAAGAGGTCGATGCGCTCGGCGGCGCCATGGCCTTGGCGACCGACGAGGGGGGCATCCAGTTTCGCATCTTGAACAGCTCCAAAGGCCCCGCCGTGCGCGCCACCCGGGCGCAGGCCGACCGCATTTTGTACAAGGCAGCGATCCGCCGTCGCTTGGAAAACCAGCCCAACCTGTGGTTGTTCCAGCAAGCCGTGGACGACTTGATGATGGACGGCGAGCGCGTGGCAGGCGCGGTGACCCAAGCGGGCATCCGCTTCAAAGGCCGCACCGTGGTGCTGACCGCCGGCACTTTCCTGGACGGCAAGATCCATGTGGGCTTGAACAACTATTCGGGGGGCCGCGCGGGCGACCCACCCGCGGTGAGTTTGTCCTCCCGCTTGAAAGAGCTCAAGCTGCCGCAAGGCCGCTTGAAAACGGGCACCCCCCCAAGGCTTGATGGGCGCACCATTGATTTCAGCCAATGCACCGAACAACCGGGTGACGGCGTGCCCGGCGGTTTGCCCGGCGAGGTGCCGGTGTTCAGCTTCATGGGCCGTGCGGTGATGCACCCGCAGCACATGCCGTGCTGGATCACCCACACCAATGCGCGCACCCATGACATCATCCGTTCTGGCTTTGACCGCAGCCCCATGTTCACCGGCAAGATCGAAGGTGTGGGGCCACGCTACTGCCCCAGCGTGGAAGACAAGATCAACCGCTTTGCCGACAAAGACAGCCACCAAATTTTCCTCGAGCCCGAAGGCCTGACCACCCACGAGTACTACCCCAACGGCATCTCGACCAGCCTACCGTTCGACATCCAGCACGCGCTGGTGCGCTCGATGAAGGGCCTGGAAAACGCCCACATCATCCGCCCAGGTTACGCCATCGAGTACGACTACTTTGACCCGCGCGAGCTCAAGCGCAGCTTTGAAACCCGGGCCATTGGCGGCTTGTTTTTTGCGGGCCAGATCAATGGCACCACGGGTTACGAAGAGGCGGCGGCCCAAGGCTTGTTCGCTGGCATCAACGCCGCCTTGCAGTGCCGCGCCTCGGCGGGGCAAGCCAACGACTTTGGCGGCGCTTGGACGCCCGGGCGTGACCAGGCCTATTTGGGTGTGCTGGTTGACGACTTGACCACCAAAGGCGTGACCGAGCCCTACCGCATGTTCACCAGCCGGGCTGAGTTCCGCTTGCAGCTGCGCGAAGACAATGCCGACATGCGCTTGACCGAAATCGGTCGCCACATGGGCTTGGTGGATGACGCGCGCTGGGAGGCCTTCAGCCGCAAGCGCGACGCTGTTTCACGTGAAACAGAGCGC
>CAIMWY010000306.1 GCA_903845315.1 uncultured Burkholderiales bacterium | reverse complement strand
GGTGTGCGCCACAAAATTGAAGCCGGCGGCAGTGATGCGAATTTTTTCAATCATGACAATCCTTTAACGGAGAAGCTGGCATTGAAAGCGGCTGGGGTGACTTGGACGGGATCAACTCAGAGAAAAGTCATTCTTGCGCTGGGTCCAGCCCGTCATACGCAGCTCAAAAAACGCAGACACGGCATACAAGGCAATGCCCAACACCGCCAAGATGAACAAGCCCGCAAACACCATGGGCACGTCAAAGTTGCCGCTGGCAATGATCATCACGTTGCCAATGCCTTTGTTGGCCGCCACGGTCTCCGACAAGACGGTGCCGACAAACGCCAAGGTGATGGCGATCTTGAGTGAGGCAAACAAATACGGCAGCGCACGTGGCAAGCCCACGTTCCACAAGATGTCGAGCTTGGAGGCGCCCAGCACCCGAAACACGTCTTCCAGTTCGGGCTCGGTGGTGGCCAAGCCAGTGGCCACGTTCACCACCACGGGGAAGATACAGATCACGGCCGAAGTCAAGATCGCGGGCACCGTGCCCGAGCCAAACCAAACTACAAAAATCGGTACCACCGCCACCTTCGGAATGCTCGAGAACCCCACCAACAAGGGGTAGGCCACGTCATAGGCCAACTTGGACGAGCCAATCACTGCGCCCAACAGCACGCCCACACACACGCCAATGGCAAAGCCCACCACCGTGGTGTAGAGAGTCTGCACGGTATGCGGCCACAGCAGCGGCATTTTTTGCCACAACACCCAAGCAATTTGACTGGGTTTGGGCAAGATCAAATCTGACACGCCCAAGCCCACACAGGCTATTTCCCAGAGCAAGAAAAACCCGATCAATACAGAAGCTGTCAGCACGTTTTGTTGAATGCTTTTTGAGACTGGGGTCATGACACGCTTTCTGGAATGGAGGCATTGGCCGCAGTCGCGGGGTGGACTGTCGGATCGTCCTCGGTGCGTGCTTGGGCAATGCACATGCGCAGTTGTTGCACCAGGCTGGCGAACTCGGGTGAGTAGCTTTTCTCAAGTGTGCGAGGGCGCTCAAACGGCACCGGGCTGTCTTGCAAAATGCGGCCTGGTCGTGAGGTCATCACACAAATGCGGGTGGCCAGATAGGCCGCCTCGCGCAGGTCATGGGTCACCAACAGCACCGTGGGCTGGTGGGTCATCCACAGGTTTTGCATGATCGACCACAGCTCTTCGCGGGTGAACTGATCGAGCGCACCAAAGGGCTCGTCAAGCAACAGCAACTGAGGCTCATGGATGAGCGCACGGCACAGCGAGGCACGCTGCAACATCCCACCCGACAACTGCCAAGGCCGTTTGTCACCAAAGCCTTTCAAGCCCACTTGCGCCAACAGTGCATCGGCGCGCTCGGCGAACTCGGTGTGTTTCTTCTTGGCATAGTCTTGGCGAAACGGTTGTACGATTTTCAAAGGAATCAAGACGTTCTCGCGAATCGTCAACCAAGGCAGCATGGTCGGGTTTTGAAACGCCATGCCAATGCGCACCCCCGCAGAGGTTTGGCCGCTTTGCCCCAGCACACCCACCTCTCGCCCGCCCACGATCACACCGCCAGAACTCGGTGCCAACAAACCCGCGACCAATTTCAAAATGGTGGATTTGCCACACCCGCTGGGCCCGACCAGAGCCACGAACTCGGAGGGGTTGATGTGCAAGTCGGTGTGGTCCAGCGCCACGGTACCCGCACCGTATTGCAAGCTCACATCGGAAAGTTGAATCAGTGACATCTCAGGTCCCCGTTGGCAAAGCGTTGTTGGGCAAGCCCTCGGGCGTGGTGAGGATGGCTTGGGTGTAGTGCTCGGTGTTTTTAGGCTGCGGCTTGGGCATGCGTTGCACGCCCTTGACCGATTTACCCCAACCGGCCGCATCACTCACCAAATGACCATCGCGCATCACAAAGCGGCCACGCACCAGGGTGTGCAAGGGGTAGCCCTGCACCGCACGGCCGTTCCAAGGTGAAATTTTGCTGATGCTTTGCAACTTGCCTTGCGACAGCACACCCGTGCGGTCCATGTCCACCACAGCGATGTCGGCATGCGCACCCGCTGCAATGACGCCCTTGGTGCCATACAGGCCCCAGGCCTTGGCCGGGTTGACCGAGCTCCAGCGCACATAGTCCATCAGGCTGGCACGCTGGCGGTTGACCTCGGTCAGCATCAAGGGCATTTGGGTTTCTACGCCCGGAAAACCACAGTCGCAATCCCAAATGTTGGGGCGGGTTTTTTCTTCGGGTGCGTGGGGCGCGTGGTCGGTGGCAATCATGTCGATCACGCCTTCCATCAAG
>CAIMWY010000305.1 GCA_903845315.1 uncultured Burkholderiales bacterium | reverse complement strand
CGCTCGGTGATGCGGTCGAGCATGGCATAAGCGTCATCGTCCTCGGGCACTTGGGGCGGGAACTTGGCAAACACCGTGTTGGGCTCAATGGTCAGGTGGTAGACCGACAGATGCGGGGGCGCTAGCGAAAGAGCCATGTCCAAGTCAAGGTCCAACTGCGCCAAGGTTTGTCCGGGCAAGGCATACATCAGGTCGAGGTTGAAGGTGTCAAAAGCACTGGCGGCTTCCTCCAATGCCGCAACGGCCTGCGCACGGTTGTGCACACGCCCCAAGGCTTGCAGATGCGCATCGTTGAAGCTTTGCACGCCCACCGACAGTCGCGTCACGCCAGCCGCACGAAAAGCCCGAAAGCGGTCTTTCTCAAAGGTGCCGGGGTTGGCTTCTAAGGTGATTTCGCAATCGGCCTCCAAGCGCAGCCGCGCACGCAGGTCGCTGAGCAAGCGCTCGATGGCGGCAGGCGAAAACAAACTGGGGGTGCCCCCGCCAATGAAGATGCTGTGCACACTGCGGCCCCAAATCAGCGGCAAAGCGCTTTCAATGTCGGCACACAAGGCATCGAGGTAGCGTTGCTCGGGCAAGCTGTCTGCGCCCTCTTTAGACCATTCGTGCGAATTGAAGTCGCAGTAAGGGCACTTCTTCAAACACCAGGGCAGGTGCACATACACCGACAGAGGCGGCAAGCTGCTCAAGGACAGCGTGCCAGGACGCATGAGGTGCTGAATGTCTGTGTTCATGCGGGCTTAAAACCAGCGCTCACGCATCAAGGCCAACATCTGCTGCGCGGCTTGCCCACGGTGGCTGTTGGCGTTTTTCACCTCGACGGGCAGTTCGGCAAAGGTTTTGCCAAAGCGGGGGATGAACATGACGGGGTCGAACCCAAAGCCATTGCTGCCCACGGGGGCACGCGTGATCTCACCCACGGCACGCCCAACGGCAATCAATGGCTCCGGATCGTCCGGGTGGCGCACCGCCACCAAGGTGCTGACCAAGGCGGCACGGCGGTTGTCGACTTGCGCCATTTGCTCGAGCAAGGCACGCACATTGTTGTCGTCGCCCTTGTCATAGCCAAACTGGGTGGCGTAGTACGCGGTTTGCACCCCCGGCAAGCCACCAAAGGCGTTGACACACAAGCCCGCATCATCGGCCAGCGCAGGCAAGCCGCTCTCGCGCGACGCATGGCGGGCTTTGGCCAGCGCGTTCTCCACAAAGGTGTGAAAGGGTTCTTCGGCTTCGCCCACGCCGAGATCGGCTTGCCGCACCAGCGCAACCCCCAAGGGAGTGAACATCGCTTGCAATTCGGCGAGCTTGCCTTGGTTGTTGGATGCCAGAACGATTTGCTTCATCGGCGAATTCATGCGTTCAGGCTTTCAGAGCTTCTTGTTGCATCGCGATCAACTCGCCAATGCCTTTTTCGGCCAAGGCCAACAAAGCATTCATTTGGTCACGGGTGAAGGGCAGGCCTTCGGCGGTGCCCTGCACTTCGACGTAATGACCCGCACTGGTCATCACCACGTTCATGTCGGTGTCGCAGCTGGAGTCTTCGGTGTATTCCAAATCCAGCAAGGGCAAGTCGCCCAGCATGCCCACTGAAATGGCGGCTACGCCTTGGGTGATGGGGCTCTCTGAGAGTTTGCCCGAGGCAATCAAGCTGTTGACCGCGTCTTGAGCCGCCACAAAAGCCCCGGTGATGCTGGCTGTGCGTGTACCGCCGTCGGCTTGCAACACATCGCAATCGAGGTGAATCGTGCGCTCGCCCAGCTTTTTAAGGTCAAACACCGCACGCATCGAGCGGCCAATAAGGCGCTGAATTTCCTGGGTGCGGCCCGACTGCTTGCCGCGTGCGGCTTCGCGGTCGCTGCGGGTGTGGGTGGCGCGGGGCAACATGCCGTACTCGGCCGTGACCCACCCTTCGCCGCTGCCTTTTTTGTGGCCGGGTACTTTTTCTTCCACAGATGCAGTGCACAGCACCTTGGTGTGGCCAAACTCTATCAAGACCGAGCCCTCGGCGTGCATGGTGTAGTGGCGCGTGATGCGCACGGGGCGCAACTGGTCGGCAGCGCGGGTGTGGCGTGAGGCTGGCAATGAAGAAGTCATGGGTAAAGCAATCGAAATGGTTCAGAAAAACCACAATTGTCGGGCAATCTGGGGGGCCGTCAGACCGAGGCCGGGCAGCTGAGATAATCACTCTTTGCCTCCACACCTCAGACCATGCCCATTTACAGCATGACGGGTTATGCCAGCGCGCAAGCCGAGCTGCACCCCGACACCGCCGACACCACAGCCAGCCCTGCCCTGCGTTTGGGACTGGAGATCCGCTCGGTCAACAGCCGCTTTCTCGACCTGAGCTTCAAAGTGCCTGAGGAGTTACGCCCTCATGAGGCCGCGCTGCGTGAGCTGCTGATGAAGCACCTCAAACGCGGCAAGGTGGAGGTCCGCGCCCATATCGAGTCAAGTGCCGACCACAGCGTGGGCGCACCCACCCCGCAATTGCTGCAGCGCTTGTCGGCACTGCAAGACACCGTTCAGGCATGGCTACCCAAGGCCGGCGCCTTGTCGGTGGCCGATGTGCTGCGTTTGAGCAGTTCTGTCGACAAAGTGCCAGCCGACATTGGCCCGACCCTGCTCAAGCTGGCCCAAACCACGCTCAAGCAGCTCAGCGATGCGCGTGAACGCGAGGGTGCCCGTCTGAGCCAAACCCTGCGTGAGCGCTTGAGCCAGTTGCGCGTGTTGGCAGATCTTGCTGCGCCGCTGGTGCCGCAGTTGGTCGAACAACAACGCCTACGGTTTTTAGAACGCTGGCGCGAAGCCATGGCGCTGGCCGATGGCGCCGCCTTGCCCGAGGCGGCCCAAGACCGTGCCCTGACCGAGGCCACCGCCTTTGCCATTCGCATTGACGTGGCTGAAGAGCTGACGCGCTTGGTGTCGCACTTTGACGAGATGGATGCATTGCTGGCCCAAGGCGGCAAAGCAGAGGGCGTGGGCAAACGCCTGGACTTTTTGATTCAAGAACTGCACCGCGAAGCCAACACGCTGGGCTCTAAATCAGCCACCATGGAGATGACCCGCATCTCGGTGGATATGAAGGTGTTGATCGAACAACTGCGTGAACAAGTACAAAACCTCGAATGATGGACAACTTTCCTGGCAACCTTTTTGTCGTGGCCGCGCCCAGTGGGGCTGGCAAATCGAGTTTGGTCAAAGCCTTGATGGAGCTTGACGCGCAAGTGCGGCCTTCCGTCTCGCACACCACGCGTGCGCCACGTGGGCAAGAAAAACATGGGCGTGAGTACTTCTTTGTCTCGGCACCTGAGTTTGACCAAATGGTCGCCTCTGACTCTTTTTTAGAGTGGGCCCATGTGCATGGCCAACGCTACGGCACATCGCGCAAAGCCATTGAAGACCGCATTACCCAAGGTGCGGATGTGGTGCTCGAAATTGACTTTCAAGGCGCGATTCAAATCAAAAAAATCTTTGCCAATGCAGTGCTGATTTTTATCTTGCCGCCAAGCTGGGAAGAGTTGAAGTCAAGGCTGCACAACCGCGCAGAAGATGCGCCAGAGGTGATCGAACTGCGCTTGCAAAATGCAGCCGATGAGATGGTCTACGTGAAAGAATTTGACTACGTTATAATCAACGAATTGTTTGAGCGTGCGCTCTTTGACCTCAAAGCCATCGTGCATGCACAGCGTCTCAAATACCTGGCTCAGCGCCGGGCCCGGGCTGACATCTTTCAAGCCTTGAACCTCATCTGAACTCAATTCTGGAGCACCCCATGGCACGTATCACCGTCGAAGACTGTCTAGAAAAAATTCCTAACCGATTTCAGTTAGTGCTGTGCGCTACTTATCGCGCCCGCATGCTCAGTCAGGGCCACACCGCCAAAGTCCAAAGCAAGAACAAGCCTTGCGTGACCGCCTTGCGCGAAATTGCAGCCGGCCAAATTGGCATTGAAATGTTGAAAAAAGTTCCAGGCTAATCCAAGGTTTCATACCCTACTCAAAAGCACCGCACCTGCGGTGCTTTTTTCATTGCGGGTAAAGTCAGCCTTATGAGTTCGGTCAAACCCATGTCGGATGCAGCCCAGCAGCCCGCAAGCATCAAAAAAGCCGCCGCCAACGCAGCGGCTGCGAGCTTTGCTGCGCTGACCGAAAAACTGAGCTACCTCAACCCAGAAGGGCTCGACCAAGTGCGTCGGGCCTACCGCTACGCTGACGAAGCCCATTTGGGCCAAATGCGCAACAGCGGCGAGCCTTACATCACACACCCCATTGCTGTGGCCGCCCAGTGCGCCGAGTGGAAACTCGATGCACAAGCCCTGTCTGCGGCCTTGCTGCATGACGCCATGGAAGACTGTGGCATCACCAAAACCGACTTGGTCGAACACTTTGGTATTCAAGTGGCTGAATTGGTCGATGGACTGACCAAGCTCGACAAGCTCGAATTCGATACCCGCGAAGAAAACCAAGCCGAGTCGTTTCGCAAAATGTTGCTGGCGATGGCGCGCGATGTACGGGTGATTTTGATCAAGCTGGCCGACCGCAGCCACAACATGCGCACCATGGGTGACATGCCGCGCGCCAAGTGGAACCGCATCTCCAACGAAACACTGGAAATTTACGCGCCCATCGCGCACCGCTTAGGGCTAAACCAAACCTACCGCGAGTTGCAGGAGCTGGCCTTTCAGCACCTCCGCCCTTGGCGCCACAAAGTCCTGAGCAAAGCCGTGCAAAAAGCACGGCATCGCAGACGCGATTTGATGAAGCGCGTGCAACAAGAAGTCGAGGCTTCGTTTGCCAAAGCAGGCTTAAGTTTGCGCATCTCAGGAAGAGAAAAAACGCTCTACTCGATCTACAAAAAAATGGACGGCAAGCACCTGAGTTTTGCTCAAGTCACCGACATCTATGGTTTCCGTCTGATCTTGCCGACCGTGACAGACTGCTACACCGCCTTGGGCGTGCTGCACCAACTCTACAAACCAGTACCCGGAAAATTCAAAGACCACATAGCCATTGCCAAGCTCAATGGTTATCAATCGCTGCACACCACCTTGGTGGGCCCTTCAGGCTTGAACGTGGAATTTCAAATGCGCACCGAAGCTATGCATTTGGTGGCCGAGTCAGGTGTGGCGGCCCATTGGTTGTACAAGGCCAAAACGCCCAACCAAGACAGCAGCAATCTGGGAAACAAGTGGTTGCAGTCCTTGCTCGACATTCAAGACGAGACGCGTGACGCCACAGAGTTTTGGGACCACGTCAAAGTCGATCTATTCCCCGATGCGGTATATGTGTTCACACCCAAGAGTCGCATCATGGCGATGCCACGCGGCGCAACCGTGGTGGACTTTGCCTATGCGGTGCACAGCGATGTGGGCGACCGGACCATGGCGGCCAAGGTTAACGGCGAGCAAGTCCCGTTGCGCACCGAGTTGCGCAACGGCGATGTGGTCGAAGTCATCACTTCCACGGTGGCAGCCCCCAACCCCGCATGGCTGGGCTTTGTGCGCACGGGACGGGCACGTTCCAAGATTCGCCATCACCTCAAGACCATGGCGCAGGTGGAGTCGCAAGAGCTCGGACAAAAACTGCTGGCACAAGCCTTGCGCGCTGAGGGCATTGAACAACTCCCGACCGCCGACACCAAACACCAAGCGCTGTGGGACAAACTGCTGCGCTTCACCGGCAGCAAAACGCAAGAAGAATTGCTGGTGGACATCGGCTTGGGCAAGCGCGTAGCCAGCATTGTGGCCAAGCGACTGACCTCGCTGCTGTCAGAGATGGGCCAAAAACCTGATGCCTTGCTGATGAGCCGCGAGCGCTTTACGGCACATGAAAACGTATCGCAAGGTGGCGTGGTGGTCGATGGCAGCGAGAACGCATCGGTGCAATACGCGCCCTGCTGTCGCCCTATTCCCGGCGATGTCATCTTGGGCTATCTGGGTCATGGCGAAGGCTTGGTGGTGCACGCGCAGCAATGTGGCGTGGGTCAACGCCTAAAGTACAAAGACAGCGAGCGTTTCATCGCCGTGGAGTGGTCCGAAGAGCCTAAACGCCATTTTGAAGTCTCCGTGGTGGTTACCGTCAGCAATGGCAAAGGCGTATTGGCCAAAGTGGCTGCAGCCATTGCCACGGCCGAAGCAGACATCACCTTGGTGAACATGGCCGATGAGGTCAACGGGCAAGAGGCTACCGATTTGCGCTTTGTCATCTCGGTGCGAGACACCGATCACCTTGAGGCGGTGATGCGCAATTTACGCCGCGTGCCCTCGGTGCTGCAAACCCGTCGGGTCATGTCTGGCGCTGAGCGCGAAGGCGACTAGGGCGCAAGCTCAGCTGACAGGGCTCGTCAATGCGGGGTAGTGCACAGACACCACCTCCACCTCTTGCACACCCACTGGGGTGACCAACTTGACCGCATCACCTTCACGCGCTTTAAGCAAAGCGCGTGCAATCGGCGAAATCCAGCTCACCTGACCTTTGAGGCTGTCAGCCTCGTCAATGCCCAAGATCGTGACGGTGCGCTCGACATCGGCTTCGTCGACATAAGTTACGGTGGCACCAAAAAACACTTGGTCACTGCCGTGATGAACGCTGGGGTCGGTGATTTCTGCAATCTCAAGTCGTTTTGTCAAAAAACGAATGCGACGATCAATTTCACGCAAACGTTTTTTGCCGTAGTGGTAGTCGCCGTTTTCGGAACGGTCGCCATTGCTGGCGGCCCAGTGCACGATCTCGACCATGCGCGGGCGCTCGTTGTCCATCAAGTCAAACAACTCGGCGCGCAAGACCGCATAACCTTGCGGTGTGATGTAGTTTTTGCCGCCTGCAGGCAAGGGGGGCAGGCCGCCCTCGTCATCGTCCGAGTCGGTTTCTCGGGTGAAGGCTTTGCTCATAGAACGGGCTTTGTCATGCCCGCAATTTTAGTCGGCCAACTCAAACCCAAGCGCTGTGCGCAGAGCGCGCGTGCTGTCACTGGTGAGTTGCTCAGCCAGTTGCTGCGCCAGCTGGGCTTGTTTGGCTTCGGTGGCTACGCCCAAGGCATAGACCGTAGCCAGTTCGAACTCTTTGGGAAACAAGCCAATCAAATCGACTCCCTGGGTGTAGTTGATTTCAGTCACTTGTGTGCCGCCCATCACATGCCCGCTGGCCTGGGCCATTTCGCGCATGGCGGTGGCGCCATTGGGGTAGGTGCGAAAACGATCGGCCAGCTCAACATCCAAGCCCAAGGCAGTGAGCACCTTCAAGAAGTGAATGCCCGCAGTGGCGAGTTGGGGGTCTGGAAAATAAATGCCCTCTGCCGCACGAAATGCCGCTTGCAAATCGGCACGTGTCTGGATGGCGGGATTGGGCGTGCCCGTCTTCACAGCCAACCCGGTTTTGACCACCCCCAAATTGCGCACGCTGTCAGCGCTGACATGGCCTGAGGCCACCAAGCCATCGACCAAGGCCTGCGTCAAGATGACCAAGTCACACGGCGCACCGGCCAACAACTTTTCTTTCATGGCACCCACCGCGCTGAAAGTGCCCATCACGCGGCACGCATGCGCGGCTTCGAACTCTGCCTGCAATGGCTCAACCAACCCTGCGGCGGCGCCACCACTCAAAATATGCAATTCCATCAAAACTCCTGTGTCAAATAAGAATCAGCTCAAGCACTTTCTGCTTGGTGCATCGCGGTGAGAATTTGCTCGGGGGTGATGGGCATCTCGCGCACCCGCACACCCAGCGCATGGAACACCGCGTTACCAATGGCTGCCGCACACGGGCCGATGGTGGCTTCGCCGGCACCCACCGAAGGGTTCGCAGCGTCGGTCAACAGTTCGACCGACACCTCAGGCACATCGCCAAACCGAAAAATGGGATAGGTCTCCCAGTCCACACTGAGCACTTGTTGGCGATCAAACCGCGCCGCCTCCATCAAGGTCCAGCTGGCCGCTTGAATGGCGCCGCCTTCGAGTTGGTTGATCACGCCATCCGCATCCACCACATGACCCACATCGGTCACGATATAAAGACGCTTCACACGCACTTGCTCGGCTACTTCCACTTCGGCCACCATGGCGCAGTAGGCACCCGTATTTTTGTAGCGGGCATAGGCCAAGCCTTGACCCCAAGCGGTGTCAGCACCCTTGGCTGCATGAGCCTGTTGGCGTGCATCTCGCTCGATCCAATGTGCTTGTTGCACCACTTTTTCGAGCACTGCGCGCCCACGTGAATCGTGCAAATACTGCAAGCGCAAAGCCAAAGGATCTTGCCCTGTGCTGTGCGCCACTTCGTCCATGAAAGACTCGGCCGCAAACACATTGGCGTGCGCACCCAAGCCCCTCAACGCGGACACGCGCATGGGCATTTGCATGACACGGTGGTTGTAAATGTGTGCCGCGTCAAATTGGTAAGGTGGCACCGCATTGCGCTCTGAGCCACCCCCGACAGCCAAGGCAGCATTCTCGGCAATCAACACAGGGAAAGCACCGTGCTGCAACCAGCAGCCCAACAAAGCAGGCGTTGGATTGCGGCCTGGTCGTGTGCCGTGGCCTTGACTCCAGACATCGTGCTGCCAAAACACCACTCGATCTTGTGCATTTAACCCAACTTGTAAGCGAATGCTCATAGCAGGCCCCAAAGGCGACCACGCCATTTCATCGTGGCGCGACCACAGCACGCGCACGGCAGTTCCGGGCACAAACCGCGCCACCCATGCGGCATCAAACGCCACGTCGTCGGCCCCGTTGTGGCCATAGCACCCGGCACCTTGCACGTGTTGAATGGTCACCTGCTCAGGCGTACACCCCAGTGCCAAGGCCATGTCGCGGCGCAAGTTGAAGATGCCTTGTGAATGGCTCCAGACCTGCACACCATCGCCTGTCCATTGCGCCAGCGCACACGAAGGCGACATGGAACCATGTTGCACATAGCCTCGGGCATAGTCTGCCTGCAAGCTTCGCACCGCAGCGCTGTCGGCCAAGGCAACTGCAGCGCCAGACGAAGCCACAGTGGTGGTTTGCAAAGGGCTGCTTCTCAACCAAGGGGTGAGTTGCGAGACGTCGGGCAACTCTGCAGGGATATGCCAAGCTGCTGCGTCGATCAACTGTTTTGCCAGCACTTCTACTGCCCGCAAGGCCTGGGCCTCGCTGTGCGCGATGACGCCGATTTGGCAGCCTTCTCGGTAGGCCCCTTGCACACCTGGCAGGACTTGCACCGCTTGCTGCACTTGCAACCAAGCGTCATCGCTCAAGCGGGCTTGCAAATTGGGTGGGCGCAGCATGCGGGCGTGCAGCATGCCGGGCAACTCAAGGTCTTGCACGTAATCGGCAGCGGCAAAGAATTTACGCGCCAAGTCTGGACGCATGGGAGATACCGTTGGCGCCAACACCACAGCGGGCAATTGGCTGGCAGGCAACACCTCAACCGATAGATTGACCTTGTGGCAAACATCGCCATACCCACACAGCGTCTTACCGCCATGCACAAATTGACCGCTCACCACCTGAATGTCTTGTGCATCCACAGCGTATTGCGTGGCGACAGTTTGGGTGAACAACATGCGGGCATGCCGAGATGCCAAGCGCACCGCGATGCCCGAATCTTGAATCGACAAGCTGCCAGAAGTCACGGCCTCGTTTGGGCTGAAGGATGTGTTGGCCGCAACAGCCTCAAAACAACTGAGGTCGACGGCCAACTCTTGGGCCGCAATTTGTGCCAGCGCGTGCAAGATGCCTTGACCAATTTCGACTTTGCCCGATAGCAAACGAACACGGCCGCTGGGTAAAAACTGCAACCACTGCGCCAGTTGTCGATTGGTGTTGAGGCCGCCCGGCAACACCGAGGGTTTGTCTATAGCTGTGCTCATGCGCCCTCCATGGCTTGTGCAGCTTGACAGACAGCACGCACGATGCGGTTGTGCGTGCCGCAGCGACACAAATTGCCCTGCAAAGCCTCTCGCACCTGATCGGGTGTGGGGCTCGGGTTGTGCTTGAGCAGAGCAGCCGAGGTCATCAACATGCCGCTGCTGCAATAGCCACACTGCGCCGCTTGCTGCTGACAGAACGCGGTTTGCAAGGGGTGGGGGTGGGAGTCGTTCCCCAAGCCCTCCAGCGTGACCACCTGCTTGCCAGCCACCGACCACATGGGGGTACTGCATGCCGGCACGGCGTGGTCGTCCAACAAGACATGGCAAGCACCGCACTGCGACAAACCGCAACCAAAGCGCGCCGACTTTTGACCGCAGCTTGTGCGCAAGATGTCGAGCAGGTTGTCGTTGTCTTGTGCCTCGACACGTTGGCTGTGGCCATTTAGTTCAAATTGAATCACTGACATGACGCGGCCCGATCAGTCGGCTTTGGCGCCTGAGACTTTGACGATGGTGGCCCACTTGGCCACGTCTTCTGCCACATATTTGGTAAATGCGGGTACGGACATCGACATGGGCACCGCGCCCTGCTTGGCCCACGCAGCTTTGACGTCTGCAGAGTTGATGATCTTGTTGACCTCGGTGTTCAAGCGGTTGACGATGGCCTCGGGCGTGCCAGCGGGTGCCATCAAGCCCAGCCAAATGACTGCCTCATACTTGGCAACACCTTGCTCACTGACGGTGGGAATGTCCAATGTGACCGACGAGCGCGCGCGTCCGGTGGTCGCCAAGCCACGCACTTTGCCAGCTTTGATGTTTTCAGACATGGTGGTCACGGCATCAAACATCATGTCGACCTGGCCCGACAACACATCGGTGCGCGCAGCTGCACTGCCTTTGTAGGGAATATGGGTCATTTGGATATCCGCCATGTGTTTGAACAACTCACCAGCCATGTGGTACGGCGTGCCGTTGCCAGAGGACGCGTAATTCAATTTGCCTGGGCTGGCTTTGGCCAACTTGATCAGGTCTTGCAAGGAATTGGCGTTCACAGCTGGGTTGACCACCAACACCAAGTCGGAATAGTTGATTGGTGCAATCGGTGAAAAATCTTTGAGCAAGTTGAAGGGTTTGTTGGGAATCAAGGACTCGTTGACCGTCTGGGTGTTGGACATCATCAACAAGGTGTAGCCGTCTGCGGGCGATTTGGCAGCTGCATCAGTGCCGATGATGGAGCCTGCACCGGGGCGGTTGTCCACCACAAAAGGCTGCCCAAAGGTATCTTGCAAACGCTGTGCCATGAAACGTGCGTAGTTATCGGCAGGACCACTGGCGGCAAACGGCACGATGATCTTGACGGGCCGGTTGGGGTAAGCCTGTTGGGCGCTGGCTGCAATAGGCACCAGTACGGTGGCGGCAGTGGCAAAGGCAAAGGCCAAAGAGATCAGGTGTTTGAAATGCATGGTGTATCTCCGAAATAAAAAGTTTGAAGCGCCAACACTTCAACCCCTATTAAAGAAGAAAAACCCAAATTGGACGGTCACCTAAAGCAATTGGCTTTGACTACCCAAGGACTATTGCGAAGGCCAAGCCGTGAAGTGCTGGCTAAATTCACCAAGCCGCCACGCACCCATCGCTGCACGGACAAGACGCGCGCAGGTGGTGCCCGCACCAGACGTAGCGTGAAAACACTGACTCCTAAGTTAGGCGGGTGCCATGGACAAGCATGACAGAGCTAACTCTCTCTTGGTGCATGGCCGCACGGGGCGCACCATTTCAAGGCAGCGAACCCCTTGTTGGTCGTGCAAGCATGCGCATGCTTCTTGCTAAGTTCAAGCATCAAGCCATTTTGCTTGTGGACTTCTATCTTTCAAAAGAACAATATGAGCTCTCTCAATTTCATCGGTGGCGAAAAAGGCGGCGTTGGAAAATCTGTGGTGGCTCGCGTATTAGCGCAATACTTCATCGACAAAAACGCGTTATTCACAGGGTTTGACACCGACCGCTCGCATACATCGTTCATTCGCTTTTACGAAGACTTTGCGTCCCCCGTGGTCATTGACAGTTATGAAAGTTTGGACTTGGTTGCTGCCGCTTTAGAGCAAAATTTTTCAGGCAAAAAACAAAGTGTGATCGTCGACCGAGCGGCACAAACATCCTCACCCCTCGCACGTTGGGTGAAAGACTCAGATTTGTTTGCCGTGATGGCAGACATGGGTGTGGCCGTGAATTTCTGGCACATCGCAGATGCGGGCAAAGACTCTGTGGACTTGTTAGCTAAATTGATCGACACCTTTGGAGCGGCCCCAAACTATGTGATCGTAAAAAACTTAGGGCGTGGCAGCGATTTTTCACAACTGGAGCAGTCATCTGCTTTGCAAAAGTCCTTGCAACTTGGCGCACGCGTGGTGAGCTTGGGTCTGCTGCAAGAAGCCAGTATGCGCAAAATTGACCGTCAAAACGCCAGTTTTTGGGCGGCCTTAAACCACCCCGCAGGTGCTGACGCACTGGGCTTACTGGAACGCCAGCGCGTTAAAAATTGGCTCAAAAAAACCTACGACACGTTTGAGGCTTTGCCCTTGTAAAGACTTGCATCTCGAAAACTGCTGAAGTTAGAACAAGTTTGTGAGGCTCTGGTAGGAGTCACCGTAATTTCCCTCAAACTCATACTATAGGATTAAAATAATCCTATGGTTCGATTTCCTAAATTCATGTGTTGGCTCTTTCTTTTGAGCATGGCGACTCCTTGCCTTCATGCCGAATTGGGCTCCGCATCTCTGACTTTGGGCCACAGTGCGTCGATCAAGACCAGCAATGCTTTGATTTCACCAAAGCCTTTGACATACAGCATCAAAAGAATCATCACACAAGATGACATAGAGATTCATGAATATCTAAATACGTCGGGTGTTGTATTTGGCGTTGCTTGGACTGGCGCAAGCAAACCCGACTTATCCCCCCTTTTAGGCAACTTTTATAGCCGCTATCAATTAGCTCAACCTCAGACTCCTTCAGCCAGGTCGCCCATTGCAATTAACGCGGCTGACTTTGTATTGCAAACAGGCGGTCGAATGAATCATTTTTTAGGCATCGCTTTTGCACCCACACATGCACCGCAAGGCGTGAGCATCAACGACATCCAGTAAATGTTTGGACTTCGAATTTTTTTGCTTGTCTGTGCGCTATGCATGGTGACTTCTTGCGGCGGTGGCTCAGGCTCTTCGACAAACACTGATAGTTCATTACTCGCTTTGACACCCTCCGCCAATAACGCCAATGAGATCACAGTCACTGTTGAAAAATGGTCTGCAAATTTAAGCTACCCCAATCAAGCCTTTGTGACTTTGGAGATTTGTCTGCCTCAAACCACAAACTGTCAGAGCATTCCGCATATATTGGTTGACACAGGCTCCTATGGTTTGAGATTGCTGTCTTCTGCACTT
>CAIMWY010000304.1 GCA_903845315.1 uncultured Burkholderiales bacterium | reverse complement strand
GTGCCTTGGCGGGTGGTGTTGAACGAATACATCGAGCTGGCCAAATCGTTTGGCGGCACCGACGGCCACAAGTACGTCAATGCCGTGCTCAACGGCTTGGCGCCACAACTGCGCAGCGCCGAAGTGCAAGCCGACCGCAACAGCGGCAAGGTGCGATGAAGATCGCCCAGCGCGCGCAGCGCATTGAGCCTTTTTATGTGATGGAAGTCGCCAAGGCTGCGGCCGAACGCGCCGCCACCTTGGGACCCAATGACCCGGCCATGGTCTACCTGAGCATTGGCGAGCCCGACTTCACCGCCCCACCCTTGGTGCAAGAAGCCGCCGTACGTGCCCTGCGCGACGGCCACACCCAATACACCGCGGCTTTGGGCTTGGGCGCTTTGCGCGAACGCATCAGCGGCTGGTACAGCCAGCGTTTTGGCGTGCACATCCCGGCCAGCCGCATCGTCATCACCGCAGGTGCATCGGCGGCTTTGCAGTTGGCGTGTCTGGCCCTGATTGAAGCGGGTGACGAAGTGCTGATGCCCGACCCGAGCTACCCCTGCAACCGCCAGTTTGTGAGCGCATCTGAGGGCCGCGCTGTGCTGTTGCCCACCACCGCTGCAGACCGCTTTCAGCTCAACGCGGCACAGGTCCGTGAGCACTGGAACGCCCACACCCGAGGCGTGCTCTTGGCGTCGCCGTCCAACCCAACCGGCACCTCGATTCACCCGCATGCTTTGCGTGACATCCATGCCGAAGTGTTGCAACGCGGCGGCGTGACGCTGATCGACGAGATTTATTTGGGCCTGTGCTACGACGACGCGTTTGGCCACACCGCCTTGGCGCTGGATGATCAGATCATCAGCATCAACAGCTTTTCCAAATACTTCAGCATGACCGGTTGGCGCCTGGGCTGGATGGTGCTCCCTGAGTCCCTGGTGCCTGTGGTGGAACGATTGGCGCAAAACCTGTTCATCTGCCCCAGCACGGTGGCGCAGCATGCCGCACTGGCCTGCTTCGAAGCCGAGAGCTTGGCCGAGTACGAGCGACGTCGTGCCGAGTTCAAAGCACGGCGCGACTTCTTTGTGCCGGCCCTCCATCAACTGGGTCTGACCGTGCCCGTGATGCCCGACGGCGCGTTTTACGCCTGGGCCGATTGCACCGCAGCTTGCGAGAAACTGGGCATTCAAGGCAGCTGGGACTTTGCGTTTGAAGTGCTGCAACGCGCCAACATCGCCTTCGCGCCGGGACGTGACTTTGGCCAGGCCGACACCTCGCGCTTTGTGCGTTTTTCAACCGCCCGCTCTTTGCCCGAGTTGCGCGAAGCAGTGACGCGTTTGCACACCTTGCTGGGCTAAGTACCAATGACTCACACCACCTCCGCGGCGTTTGAACACCCTGTGCGTGTGTACTGGGAAGACACGGATGCCGGAGGCATTGTGTTTTATGCCAACTACCTGAAGTTTTTTGAGCGCGCACGTACCGAGTGGCTACGAGCCCTGGGTGTGGGCCAACAGGCGCTGCGGCAAGAAACAGGTGGCATGTTTGTGGTGAGTGAAACCAGCATCAAATACCATCGCCCAGCGCAGCTCGATGACTTGCTGCGCGTGAGCGCCCGCTTGGCCGAAGGTGGCCGCGCCAGCTTGGTGATTGCCCAACAAGCGTGGTGTGGCGACACCCTGTTGTGCGAAGGCACGATCCGCATTGGCTGGGTCGATGCTGCCACCCTCAAGCCTGCGAGAATTCCCTCTTCTGTATTGGAATGCCTGACATGACACAAGACTTTTCCATCGTCCATTTGTTGCTCAACGCCAGTTGGGTGGTGCAGGTGGTGGTGCTGTTGCTGATGGGCGTGTCCATCACCAGCTGGACCGCGATCTTTCGCAAACTGATTTCGCTCAAGCGCGTGCATGCCCTCAATGACGAGTTCGAGCGTGAGTTTTGGTCGGGCACCAGCTTGAACGAGCTGTTTGCTTCTGCTGCCAAAAACGCCAAGCTCTCCGGCCCGATGGAGCGCATTTTTGCCAGCGGCATGCGCGAATACCAAAAACTGCGCGAACGCCGCATCAACGACAGCAGCGCGCTGATGGATGGCGCCCGCCGCGCCATGCGCGCGAGCTACCAGCGCGAGATGGACGCCATCGAGTCCAACCTGTCTTTGCTGGCCTCGGTCGGTTCGGTCTCGCCCTATGTGGGCTTGTTTGGCACGGTGTGGGGCATCATGCACGCCTTCACCGGCTTGGCCGGCATGCAGCAAGTAACTTTGGCCAAAGTGGCCCCTGGCATTGCCGAGGCCTTGGTGGCTACGGCCATTGGTTTGTTCGCAGCCATTCCTGCCGTGTTGGCCTACAACCGTTTTGCGCGAGACATCGACCGCGTGTCGATCAAGCTGGAGACCTTCATCGAAGAGTTCTCCAACATC
>CAIMWY010000303.1 GCA_903845315.1 uncultured Burkholderiales bacterium | reverse complement strand
GACTGCGCCGGGGCTTGGTTGTCTTTGGCCACAAAGCTGCCGCGCACATGGCAGGCGCGGATGCGCAACTCCATCAAGGTAGGCATGTTCGAGGCCTCAGACAGTCGAAACCCGTGCTCCACCATGTCGACCATGCGGCTCAGGTCGGGGCGTGGGTCGAGCAAGACCATGCCGGACTTGAGCGCGTAAGCATGGGTGCGCTCTTGAATCACCGACGCGCCTTCGCCGTAGTCTTCGCCCACCACAATCAGCACGCCGCCTTTGACACCGGGCGACGACAAATTGCTCAGCGCATCGGCCGCCACGTTGGTGCCGACGATCGATTTCCAGGTCACCGCGCCGCGCAAGGGGTAGTGGATGGAGGCTCCGAGCATGGCCGCCGCCGAGGCTTCGTTGGCACAGGCCTCCACATGCACGCCGAGCTCTTGCATGTAGTCCTTGGCTTGGACCATCACATCGAGCAAGTGCGACACCGGTGCGCCCTGGTAGCCGCCCACATAGGCCACGCCCGATTGCAGCAGCGCTTTGGTGATGGCCAAGATGCCCTCCCCATGAAAGGTCTGGCCCGCGCCCATGCGCAGCATCTCCACCTCTTTGCTGAATGAAACTTCCATGGCTTGTCTCCTGTGGTGTGTGCAGTGTCAGGGCGTGCTGGCTTGGGCCCTGCCGCTGTGAGTCTAGTGGGGGACATGGCCACGGCATTGACCGAGTGATTGCATCCGCCATAAAATGCAATCACTGATGTCAAAAGTTGCTGGGAGCCATCTATGTCATCCATCACCGTTCGTAATTTGCCAGAGGAGACGCACCGCGCCTTGCGTGTGCGAGCAGCAACCGCCGGGCGCAGCACAGAAGCAGAAGTGCGGGCGATCCTGGACAACGCTGTTCGCCCAGACGGGCGCATCAAACTCGGCTCTTTGCTGGCCGAAATTGGGCAGCAAGCCGGCGGCGTGGACCTTGACATCGTGCGCGACCAGTCGCCCACAGCGCCGTTGAGTTTCGAATGATTCTTCTAGACACAAACGTTGTTTCTGAGCCGCTGAAACTCAGCGGGGATGTGGCGGTCTTGACTTGGATCGATGCGCAAGCGATTGAAACGCTGTATCTCTCAACCATCAGTTTGGCCGAGTTGCGTTTTGGCATGGCCGCGCTGCCAGCTGGCAAGCGCAGAGACATGCTGCACACCAGCCTGGAGCAACGCATCTTGCCTTTGTTCGCCGGACGCATCTTGTCGTTTGACGATGCTGCTTCGCAGGCTTACGCACAGCTACGCGCCAAGGCGCGTGCACAAGGCAAGGCGGTGGCGTCCGCCGATGGCTACATTGCCGCCACGGCGCTGACACATGGCTTGATGGTGGCAACCCGAGACACCGCCCCGTTCGAAGCGGCAGGCGTATCGGTGATCAACCCGTGGCAAGCCAAACGCTGACACCCAACCCGCCTTGTCTATTTCTTCCAAGCGCAGTTCAGTGTCGGGGTTGCGTGCAACATGGCGCTCAGTTGTGCCGTTGCGCCTCTTGCTGCACCCAAGTGCGAAACCGCGTCAGCACCTCGGGTTCTGGGCCTAAATCGGGGGTGATCAGGTAGTAACCGCGTGTGCCGCGCAGGGCCTTGGGGCAGGCCACCACCAATTCGCCGCGCGCCAACTCGCCCGCAATCAAGAGGCGTGGCATCAAGGCCACGCCCAGGTGGTGGGTGGCGGCCACGGCCAGCATCGAGAACAGCTCATAGCGTGGGCCGCCCAGGGCGTTGGGCGCGCTCACGCTCATGGCGTCAAACCATTGGCGCCAGCCTTCGGGGCGGGTGCTTTGCTGCAGCAGGGGCAGTTGGGCCAGGGCTTTGGGGGTCAAGCTGGCGCGCCCGTCCATGAGCTGGGGGCTGCACACGGGCACCACCTCTTCGTCCAGCAGTTTGTCGGCCCGGGTGCCGGGCCAGTTGCGCACTTGCTCGGGCGTGCCGGTGTACAGCGCGGCATCGAAGGCGGTGTCGGCAAACAAAAACGGCCGCGTGCGGGTGTCGATGTGTACCGTGATGTCGGGGTGCTGTTGGG
>CAIMWY010000302.1 GCA_903845315.1 uncultured Burkholderiales bacterium | reverse complement strand
CTACCCAAGACAACCTAACGCGCACTGGTTTGAAGTTGGATTACGCAAGCGGTCCTTTGAAGGCTGCTTACGCTTACACGACTGCACACACTGTGATTCTTGCTTCTATCCTGACGGCTAACGCTCAAGGCGAGACATTGACCCAACCTACTGCAGGTGATAACAAAGGTTCTTTGAGCCAGTACATTGCTTCTTACAACTTTGGCCCTGCAACTGTGGCTTACTTGATCAATGATGGCAAAAACACATTGGCAAGTACCGGCGCTGTGACAAAGTACGCTAGCAACCAGTTGACCGTGACAGCCCCAATGGGCAAGATCACTTGGCGTGCTTCAGTTGGTAACTTGACCACAAAATCTGCAACTGCAACCACTGTTGATGTCAAGGGTAGCCAGTATGGCGCTTCTTATGATCTGAGCAAGCGCACTGTGGCTTACTTGATGCAAGGTAAAACAGAAGACACCGGCACTTCAGCAAGCATTTGGAATGCCAAGCGTACAGCTACCGCCTTTGGTATCAACCACTCTTTCTAATCCCCACGCTGGCTTAGCCAGTTAAGGATTTAAAAGTTCAAAACCCCGCTGTGGCAACACGGTGGGGTTTTGCTTTGGGGCTTGGTTAAACTGCCCAGCGTATGTGCGTCACTCCACTCCTCGACCTGTGAACACGGCGGATTCATTCACCCGCTTGTTGCACGAACGCCATTCGGTGCGAGCCTATCGCACCACGCCCGTATCTCAAGTGCTGTTGCAAGAGGTGCTGACTTTGGCGCGTTTGGCCCCCAGTGGCGCCAATTTGCAGCCAGGCACTTTCATCTCTGTCCAAGGCGAGGTGCGCAGCGCCTTAAGTGGCGACTTGGTGCAAGCCTGGCGCAACCAGCAACAAGAGGCTGAGGACTACAGCTACTTCCCCAGTCCGATGCCCATGGCCTTGAAGCGTCGGCAAATTGAATCAGCCAAAGCCTTGTATGACGCACTCGGTATGACGCGTGAAGACCGTGTGGGGCGCGACGCGCAGTTCGAACGCAACTTTCATTTTTTTGATGCCCCCGTCGCCTTGGTGGTGACCATTGCCCATGACCTGGGCAGCGGCTGCTACATGGACCTAGGCATGGCTTTGTATGGCCTCATGCTGGCCGCCCAATCCAACGGCCTGTCCACCTGCGCCATTGGCGCCATGGCGTCTTACCCTGACCTGATTCGCAGGCATTTGTCCTTGGACAGCACCTCCAAAATTGTGTGTGGCATCGCGATGGGTTACGCCGACCCCGATGCGCCCGTGAACCAAGTGCGCACCACCCGCACTGAGCTGGGCGAGTATTTCAAAACGGTGGGTTAAGCGCAAACGCTCAACACCGCCCCACGATCACAGCAGCGCCCACGCCGCCTGCACCGGCCACGGTCACCAAGCCTTTCGAACCCACGGGGCCATCCAACGCCAAGTTGGCCAGCAAACGGACCAAGGCCACGGCACCTGAAGCGCCAATGGGGTGACCGCGCGCCAAGCCACCACCGCGCGGGTTGAGCCGCTCAGGGCTGATGCCCAAAGCATGCGCAAAGCTCAAGCCCTGCACGGCAAATGCGTCGTGCAGTTCGAGGGTGTGCAAGGCATCGCATGCGGTGATGTTGGCGCGCTGCAAGGCTTGCATGGCGGCGTGCTGTGCGGCCAACAACGGGGTGTCGGGGGCGCAGCCTACTGAGCTACTGCAAAGCCACTGCGCCTGCGCTTGAATGCCCAGCCGTTCAAGCGTTTGGGCACTGAGCAACAGCACAAACGCCGCACCGTCTGCTTTGGCAGACACCCCCAAGCGGCTGATGTTGCAGTCATGTGCCTGCGCTTGTGCCGCGATGGGCATGCGCGCTGCGCGCTCAGGCGTCATGCTGCGCGGGTACGCATCGTGCAGCACGCCAGCGATGGGCACGATCTCTTGCGCCAAGTCTGCCCTGTGTGCCACAGCGCGCAGGTGGCTCTGCACCGCATAGGCATCTTGCTGCGTGCGCGTGTAGCCATGCTGTGCGGCATAGCGCGCGGCCGACAACAACAGGTCTGGGTCGTGTGCAGGGTCTGGCGCAAAGGGCGGGCGCTCGTAAGCCACAGCGACATCGCCGGCATGGCGCGGGCGCGTGAGGCGAATGGGCGAGCGGCTCCACGCCTCCACGCCTCCAGCGATCACCACCGAGGCTTGGCCCGAGGCGATGAGGGCGGCGCCTAGGCTGACCGCGTCTAAGCCGGAGCAGCACTGGGTGTCCACGCTCAGCGCAGCGCATGACGCGGGCAAGCCTGCGGCCAAAGCCACCATGCGCGCCGGGTTGCCCCCTGCGCCCAAGGCATTACCCACCACCACCGCGTCTACGTCTTGAGGGCTGATGCCTGCGCGCGCCAACACGGCTTGCACCACGGGTGCAGCGATCTCGTGGGCCTGCATGCCACCAAAAGCGCCCCCGTGTGGCACCACCGCGCTGCGCGCCCAAGCCGCGATCAAGACAGTGGGTGCAGACATGGCGGTGTGGTGTGTTCGGGTGGGTTCATGTGCTGGGTCAGCATGCGCCCCAAAGCCTGGTGGTCGGTTTTACCGCTCGGGGTGAGCGGCCAAGTGTCGCAGGTGAAAAAGCGTTTGGGCACTTTGTAGTGCTCTAAGGTTTCTCTGCAGTTGCTAGCCAGTGCCAAGGCCGTGGGCAAGGTTTCACCAGGCTCAGGCAACAGCGGTTTCAGCACGGCCACCACCTGTTGTCCACGCAATGGGTCGGGCACGCCGTGGACCGAGGCCTGGGCGATCCAACCACTGCGACACAGCGCGGCCTCAACTTCTTCAGGGAACAGGTTTTTGCCTTGCGTCACCAGCATGCGGTTTTCACGGCCCACCAAACACAGATAGCCTTGGTCGTCGATGTAGCCCATGTCGCGCACCGACAACCAGTCGCCATCGCGCACAGCGGCAGTGGCGTCGTGATCGGCACCCACATAGTCCATGAACAACATGGGGCTGCGCACATAAATCAGCCCGGCCTTATGCGGGGTAGCTGACTCAGTCGATTGGCGGATATCAATCTCAACACCTTTGAAAGGCCGCCCCACTGCTTGCGCGGGCGCGGCATCGTCGGCATTCATCCAGGCGATGAAGCTGGTCTCGGAGGCCCCATAAAACTCCACCACTTGGGCATTGGGGAACAGGGCTTTGAGTGCAGGTGTGCGCTCACGCATCCAGCGCGCGCCGCTGATCAACAGCAAAGACAACTCAGGCATCGGCGCCAGTGCGCGCCGTTCAGCGAGCTCGAGCATCATCACCAGTTGGCTGGGTACCGCCACCAAGCACGGTGTGTCGCCAAGACGCAGGGTGTCGAGCGCACGCGCAGCAGAAAAACGGTCTTGCAGCACCACGCCCGCACCCGTCCACAGGCCCAGCAACATGCCAAATAAAAACAGCGAGTGCGACACCCGCCCCGGTGCCAACACACGCGTCTGTGCCGCTGCGCCAAAGGTGTCCACACACACATGAAAGCTCTCGGCCCAAGAACGATGGTGACGCTGAAAGCCCTTGGGCATGCCGGTGCTGCCCGAAGTAAAGCCAATGTAGAACGGTGACTGGGGGCTGAGCGCAGGGGGCGGCGCGTTGCCCTGCGTTGCCTGGGCGTTGACGCTGTGTTGCACCCGCTCGCGGGTGGCGAGGGGCCAATCGGGGTCGCTGACGGCCGCGCATCGACCGCTGGCGATGATGGCCAAAAAATCTACCACTTGCTGCAAGGTGGACAAGCCCTCGTTCACAAACACGGTGGCCGGGGCCTGCGCTTGGGTGAGGGCTTGAGCCCCTTGAGTGACTGCGTCATGCAATTGGGCAAAGCTCAGGCATGTGCTGCCGTCGTCCAGCGCCACCACATGGCCACGCACACGGGCCCAATGGGCCAAAGGGCCATGCACCAGGTCTTGCGCGAGCGGGGGCGTCGTCAAATGGTGCGTCCCCCAAAACGCCAGTCGGGCATGCCACGCGCCACGGTGTGCACGACCATGGCACACAGACCGCACTTGATCAGGTCGCCAGGCACAAAGGCCAAGGTGCCCAGCACAGCTTGTTCCCATGTGAGGTTGGCCAAAACCACCAAGCCGACCACGCCGCACGCATGAACTACCAGCAACCCGCCCAGTGCAGATGCCATGAAAGCACTTACCGTGGCGCTGCGGGGTGAGCGACTGGGCAAGAGGGCCATCAGCCAACCCGTGACCAAGGCACCCAAGGGCCAGCCTAATAAGTACCCGCTGGAGGGCGCAAAAAACACCCCCAAGCCGCCACGTCCACCCGACAACAACGGCAGGCCCAGCGCCACGGCAAACAGAAACAACAGCAAGGCCTGCAGACCGCGTTTGGGCCCAAGCATGCAGCCCGCCAACATGACGCCCAGGGTTTGCAGCGTGATGGGCACACCCAGGGGTAAATCAATTTTGGGGATCAAACCAAACACCGCCAGCAAGGCTGCAAACAGGGCGATCAAAGGCGTGGCGCGTCGAGAAGAGTTCACAATAATTTGAGGCAGTAGAAGTTCGTGAGGCGTGCTGCCAAGCTCATCGCCCAAGCCGCAGTTCAAGTGTATCTGCCACCCTTTGGGCCGAGCGCAGCATCTGAATCGTCAAGGGCGCCAACAAACGCACGCCACCGGGCCGACCGGTGCGCACGCGGTGTGCGTCGTCAAGGCGTTGCCACAGCACAAAAAAATGTTCGATAAAGCGCAGCATGAGCGCCAGTTGCAGGGCCAAGCGGTCCACCCGAATGCCCACGTGGGTCAGCGGTGAGAGCAAGCGCTCAAACACATCCAGCAAGTCACTGTAGCGCGTGGTCAGTGTCAGCGCCACACCCATCAACGCGGTGCACAACAGCCGCAGCGCACTCGACACACCGAGCAGGGTGTGCTGCATGAGCGCGTGAAAACCAAGCACCAGCAAGCAAGCCACCAGCAGCGACACCAACAACTTGGCAGCGCCCCCAGGTGGCGCGCCCCAAAGACGCAAACATCAGCCCACATAGCAGCGTGCTGGGCAGCAACACAGCCACACGGTCGGTGAAAAAAAGCGCCGCCCCCACCACCGCCAGCAGCAGCAACTTGAGCCCGGCTGGCACGGTGTGCAGCCACGTGCGGTGTTCGCTGTAGAGGCTTCCCATGGTCGGTGCCTTAAGTGCTTCGCGCACTGCGTGCGGCTACATCGGCTTCATACGCGGCGCACACGGCTTGTCCTGGGCCGTCCAACCGCACAGCGCCTGCGTCGAGCCAGATCACGCGCTCAAAGTGACGAATGTGTTGCAACACATGGGTGGAGATGATGATGTGTTGTGGCGCATGGGCCACTTCATGGTCGAGCTGCGCTTGGCCTGGCAAGTCGAGGTTGGAGAAGGGCTCATCGAGCAACAACAAACCATGTGAGGCGATCAGCAAAGACAGCCAACACACCTGCTGGCGCTGGCCTTGGCTCAGGCTGCCTATGGCCCGTTCGGCCCAAGCGCCCAAGCCGCGTGCGTGCAACCAAGCGCGTGCGTGCATGCGGGCAGCTTGGCGCGACAGCCCAGAGGCTTGCAAGCTCAAGCCCAACTCTTCTTCCACCGTGGGGAAGATGATTTGCTCGTCGGGGTTTTGAAACATCATGCCCAGCGACGATGGCCCATGCACTTGGACATGACCTGTCTTGGGCCGATCCAAGCCACAGATGAGGCGAAACAAGCTGCTTTTGCCAGCGCCGTTGTCGCCAATCAGGCCAATGCGGCGTTCTGTCAAATTCAGATTCAAGCCTTCAAACACGGTGGTGGCGCCACGCGCTGAGGTGATGTTGTCAAGATGCACGCGCACACCTTCAAGCCCGCGGGTTTGGCTGGCGAATGCATGCAAAGACGTGGGGGAAGGTGACATGGTGATGCGGACTCAATGGCCACAATTATCGGCAACAAAAAAAGTGCAGGCAGATGGCGCTGCGACAGAGTCAATGCCGGGACACGGCGGTTTATTTCAGCAGGTATGCTTGAAGACTTCGGGCGAGTTGCCCAACACTGCGCAGTGCCGACACTGCCAATTCACGCCTTACGTCATTTCCAGGAGACTTTCATGAGCCCCCTTCCCTTGGCGCGCCGAAAGGTGTGCTCTTTTGCCGTGGTTGTGTTGCCGCTGCTGGCCCTGCAGGGGCCTGCCGCTTGGGCGCAAGCCTATCCGAACAAGCCCATCAAGTTCATCATCACCCACGCGGCAGGAGGCTTGCCAGACACCGTGG
>CAIMWY010000301.1 GCA_903845315.1 uncultured Burkholderiales bacterium | reverse complement strand
TGCAGGTCAGCCTCAAGGCGGATAAGCTGCAAGCCTCTTGAAATCTCTTAAAGGAGGCGCACACCAAAGTTCAGCTTCCAGAAAATTCTGTCCACGCGACCACCGAGCTTGAGCTGTTGCCACAAACCCGTCGCCACTCCCTGCTGGTCAACCTGCTGCGTGTGCCCTCGGTGGTGTTTGCCATCAACAAGCTCGACGCGGTGGAAGACGCCGCGCTGGCTTACCAACACATTGGCGCAGCGCTCAAGAAGTTCGCTCAAGAGGCAGGTCTCGCCATCACCGCAATGGTGCCGCTCTCGGCTCTCAAAGGTTGGAACGTGGTCGACTCGCAGGCCGATTGGTGTGACTACCAAGGCCCCAGCCTGTTGAGTATTTTGGAAGACTTGCCCGTCACGCCCGCCGAGACCGAGGTGGCTTTCAGCTTTCCGGTGCAGTGGGTGGAGAAGTTCCACGACTCCAACGTGACCACCCAAGGCCGACGCGTGTTCTGGGGCCGTGTGGCCACCGGCACCGTGGGGCCCGGCGACACCGTCAAGGTCTTCCCAAGCGGTCAAACTGCCGTGGTGTCGCAAGTTCTGTCTGCCACCCGCGAACCAAAAAACAAAGCCGCCGGCCACAGTGCGGGCATCGTGCTGGACCGCGAGGTGGATGTGTCTCGCGGTGACTGGTTGCTGTCAGCCGAGCATGCGCCGCAAGCCCAGCACCAACTCAACACCACCATCGCCTGGATGGACGACGAGCCCTTGGTGGCCGGTCGTGTCTACTGGGCGCTGCATGGCCACCGCTGGGTCAAGGCCAAAGTGCAACGCGTGGTGCACCGCCTAGACGTGAACACCTTGGCTGAAGAGGAAGCCACCGAACTGGGACCCAACAGCATTGGCCACGTGACCTTGGCCCTGCAAGAGTCTTTGGTGACCTTGCCTTTTGCCCAGTCGCGCATCTTGGGCGCGCTGGTTTTGGTGGACACTGCCAGCCACAAAACCTCAGGCGCTGTGCTGGTGAGCTGACCTAACTCAAGTTCTCAACTTGAATCCCGTTTAAAATCAAAGGCTTGGCTTAGTAGCACACAGCTACTGGCCTACTTTTTATAAATTGATTGAATTGTCATGACGCATGTTGTCACCGAAGCCTGTATCCGATGTAAGTACACCGACTGTGTGGACGTTTGCCCCGTCGACTGCTTCCGCGAAGGCCCTAATTTTTTGACCATTGACCCCGATGAGTGCATCGACTGCGCCGTGTGCATTCCTGAGTGCCCCGTCAATGCCATCTACGCCGAAGAAGACGTGCCCGATGGCCAACATCACATGACCCAACTCAACGCCGAGTTGTCGCAAATCGGTTGGCCCAGCATCACCAAGCGCAAAACTCCACTGCCTGACGCCGATGACTGGAAAGACCGCACCGGCAAGCTCGGCGAACTCAAGCGTTAAATCGAACACCAGATGATCGAGACCGACGCCGTCATTGTGGGTGCCGGCCCGGTCGGGCTCTTTCAAGCCTTCCAACTCGGGCTGCAAGATATTCGTTGTCACCTCATCGACGCCCTACCTCACGTGGGAGGCCAGTGCTCCGAACTGTACGCAGACAAACCGATTTACGACATTCCGGGTTTACCGTTTTGTACCGGGCGTGAACTGGTCGAGCGCTTGCAGCAGCAAATCCAACCCTTCGCGCCCAGCTTTCACCTGAACCAAGAAGTCAGCCATGTGGCGCACTTGCCTGATGGCCGCATTGAGGTTCACACCTCGGCACAGCAACACTTCGTTTGCAAAACTTTGTTTATTGCGGCGGGTGTGGGTGCTTTTCAGGCACGCAAACTCAACCTAGAAGGTGCACCCGAACTCGAGGGTCGCCACATCCACTTCCACCTCAGCGACAACGCCGCTTTTGCCGGCCAACACGTGTGGGTTCTGGGTGGAGAAGCCCAAGCCGTGGATGCGGCCGTGCAACTGAGCCAGGTCTGCGAGCAGGCCCCACGCAGCGTGACCTTGATCCACCGACGCGATGTGTTTCAAGCCGAGCCGCAGTCGCTGAGTGCCATGCGCGAGGCCGTGGCCGCGGGTCACTTGCAGTTGCAAATTGGCCAAATCACCGCCCTGCAAAGCACCGACCAACACTTGCAATCGGTGCAAATTGCCACGCCCGAGGGCGAGATCCTTGAACGCCCGGCACAGCAGTTGCTGGTGTGCTGGGGCTTATCCCCCAAACTCGGGCCCGTGGCCCACTGGGGCTTGGAGATGGCGCGCAAACAATTGGTGGTGAACACCGAAACCTTTGCCACCTCAGTGCCCGGCATTTTTGCGGTGGG
>CAIMWY010000300.1 GCA_903845315.1 uncultured Burkholderiales bacterium | reverse complement strand
TGGATGTGCAAGTCCACAAAGCCCGGCGCAATCAGCTGACCCGCAAAGTGCGTCACCGCCAGATCAGGGTAGTGGCCGATCAAGGCGGCGTAATTGCCTACGGCTTGCACGCGCACGGTGCCGTCGGCGTCGCGCGCGGTAACCAGCAGGCCATCGGTCTCGTGCGAAGGGGTGGCGTGTTGGCTTTCGGCAAACCACAGCAGGGCAGCGCGCCATCCGCGCCAGTCGGTGCGCTGGGCATTGGGGGGTGTGGGGGTCATGGGTGCTTCAAGGCGTGTAGCACGCGTTCGGGGGTGGCGGGGGTGTCGAGTTGAACGGCTGAGTTGTCGCCGCGTGCGGCGGAAATGGCCTCGCGCAAGGCCTCGTACACGCTGATGGCCAACATGAACGGCGGCTCGCCCACGGCCTTGCTGCCGCCCACGGTGTCTTCGCGATTGGCCTCGGGCCACAGCGACACGGCAAACTGTTCGGGCACATCAGCAGCAGTGGGAGTTTTGTAGGTGCTGGCCCCTTTGGTTTGCAGCTCACCGTCGCTGTTGTACACCAACTCTTCGGTGGTGAGCCAGCCCAGGCCTTGCACAAAGCCGCCTTCGATTTGGCCCACGTCGATGGCCGGGTTCAGCGACTGGCCCACGTCGTGCAAGATGTCCACGCGCAACAGCCGGTACTCGCCCGTCAGGGTGTCAATGGCCACTTCGCTGCACGCTGCGCCGTAGGCAAAGTAATAAAACGGGCGACCGGTGAGGGTGTTACGGTCGTAGTGAATTTTGGGGGTGGCATAAAAGCCGTCGCTCCACAGTTGCACACGCTGGTGGTAGGCCAGTTGCACCGCTTGCACAAAGCTGCGTGTGGTCTGCGGCGTAGTGACGTGGGCGTTGGCAAACACCACCTGCTCAGGTGTGCAGCCATCGCGTTGGGCCAAGCACTGGGCCAAGTTGTTGCGCACAGACAGTGCGGCGGTTTGTGCCGCACGCCCATTCAAGTCGGTGCCGCTGGAGGCAGCGGTGGCGCTGGCGTTGGGCACTTTGTCGGTGTCGCTGGCGCTGATGCGCACCTGCGCCGGGGCTAAGCCAAACACCTGCGCCACCACACCACACACCTTGGTGTGCAGGCCTTGGCCCATTTCGGTGCCGCCGTGGTTGACCAGCACGCTGCCATCGGTGAACACCGACACCAAAGCGCCCGCCTGGTTGAAATGTGTGGCCGTGAAGCTGATGCCAAATTTCACCGGTGTGATGGCGATGCCGCGCTGGATCACGCTGTGCTGGGCGTTCCACTCGGCCAGGGCGGCGCGGCGGGGGCGGTAGTGGCAGTCGTCGGCCAGGCGTGTCATCAGGGGTTGCAAGATGTTGTCTTCCACCCGCATGCCATAGGGTGTGGTGTGGCGGTCTTGCACGCCATACAGGTTGCGCAGGCGCACATCCAACGGGTCGAGGCGAAGTGCGCGGGCCATGTCGCCCATCACGGCTTCGATCAGCAACACCCCCTGAGGGCCGCCAAAGCCGCGGAAAGCGGTGTGGCTTTGGGTGTTGGTTTTGCATCGGTACGAGGTGATGTCGACAGCCGGTAAAAAGTAGGCGTTGTCGGTGTGAAAAATTGCCCGGTCTGCCACCGGGCCGCTCAGGTCGGCACTGTGGCCGCAGTGCGCTATTTGCACCGAACGCAGCCCCAGCAATTGGCCTTGCTCGTCATAAGCGGCTTGGTAGTCGTGGCTGAACGGATGGCGCTTGCCGGTGATCAGCATGTCGTCCCCGCGGTCCAGTCGCATCTTGACCGGGCAGTTCATGGTGTGCGCCGCCACAGCGGCCCACACGGCCAGGTGGCCGCCTTGTGTTTCTTTGCCACCAAAGCCGCCGCCCATGCGACGGCACACCACCCGCACCGCATGCAGGGGCAGCCCCAAGGCATGGGCCACCCAGTGCTGCACCTCGCCGGGGTGCTGGGTGCTGGAATGCACCAGCCATTGCTGCTGGCCTTGCGGCACGGCGTAGGCAATTTGGGTTTCTAAGTAGAAGTGTTCTTGGCCGCCAATCTCCAACTGGCCCGCGAGTTGGTGTGGGGCCTGTGCCCAGATCGCCTCGGTGTCGCCGCTGTGCACGTGCACGGGGGGCAACACAAACGACTGCTGCTGCAAGGCGGTGCGCGCATCGAGCACTGGGGGATCGGCGGCCACGTCCATGCGCGCCAGGCGTGTGGCGTGCAAAGCTTGCTGGTGGGTGTCGGCCAACACCAAGGCCATGACCTGGCCCACGTGTGACACGCGCTCGCTGGCAAAGATCGGTTCGTCGTGGGTGTAGGTGGCCAGCACGGGGTCTCCCACAATGTCGGCTGCTGTGACCACGCCGCGCACACCGGGTGCTTGCAGGCAGGCGCTCAGGTCGAGGGCGCGCACCTGACCACAGGCCACGGTGCTCAGCACGGGGGCAGCGTGCAGCGTGCCTTCGGTGAGGGGGATGTCGTCGATGTAGGCAGCGCTGCCCTGCACATGGTGCACAGCGCTTTCGTGGAAAGCACTCTTCTGAGATGCGCTTTCGTGAATAGCGCGCTCTTGAGCGGCGCTTGGGTGGATCGCGTGCGTGGTGTTCATGCCAAGTCCTCCAAGCGAATCTCGGTCTGGCCCGTGCTCTCCAACCAAGCGCGTTGCAACAAATTGCCCAACACCTCGCGGCGGTAGCCGCTGCTCGCGCGCATGTCGGAGATGGGGTCAAACTCTTGGCGCAGCACGGCTTGCGCTTGCTGCACAGTGTCTGGCGTCCAGAGCTGGCCCCGCAGTGCGGCCTCGGTGCGAACGGCGCGCACCGGCGTGGCGGCCACGCCACCTACGCCGATGCTGGCTTGGGTGATGCGCTGGCCTTGGCGCTGGAGTTGCACCACCAAGCAGATGGCCGAGATGTCGTCTTCCACCCGCTTGGACACTTTGTAGGCCCCCAGCCATTCGTGCGGCGTGGGGCGCGGCACCTTGATCCAGCACAGCACCTCGTCGGGGGCCATCAGGTTTTGTCTGTAGCCGGTGTAGAGGTTTTCCAGTGGCAGTTCGCGGTGCACGATGCGGCCACGGCGCCACGCCATCAGCACCACGTTGGCACCGAGGGCAATCAGCAAGGGCATGCTGTCGCCAATGGGGGAGCCATTGGCCACGTTGCCGCCCAAGGTGCCCGACTGGCGGATCGGCCAGCCCGCAAAGCGGTTGGCGAAGGACTGCACTGGGGGACGCTCTTGGGTCAGGGCCTCGAAAGCGTGTTGCAAGTTCACCGCTGCACCGATGGCGATGTGGTGAGGGTAGTCCTCCACCTGCCGCAACTCAGCCACGCGGCTGAGGTCAATCACTTGCTGCCAGCGCAGTCGGCCTTGGGTCAGCTGCAGGCCTGCGTCGGTAGCGCCAGCGATGAGCGTGGCTTGGGGCGACTGGGCACGCGCACGCAGCAAGTCTTGCAGATTGGCGGGTAGTGCGTAGCTTGGCGCTTGCATGCCTTGCGTGTTGATGGTGTATGGGGTGCTGCGCTTTGGAATGGCTTGAAGCGCTTGCAACACGGCAGTCTCGTCCACCCGCTGCAGCGGGTAGTCGCCCATGTGGCAGGCAGCTTGCACGATGGGTCGGTAGCCGGTGCATCGGCATAGGTTGCCAGACAGGGCGTGTTGCGCCTGTTCCCGGTTCACTGCTTGTCCTTGGCACACGCTGTCTTGGTAGAGGCCAAACAGGCTCATCACGCAACCCGGCGTGCAAAAGCCGCATTGCGAGCCGTGGTGGTCCACCATGGCTTGTTGCGCCGGGTGCAAATGATCTGGCGTGGTGGCTAAGTCGCCCGCTGTCCACACGGCCAGACCATGCACCGAATGGGCGGGGCGGATGCAGCTGTTGATGGCGCGGTAGGTCAAGCGGCCCTCGCTGGCCTCGGCCAACACCACGGTGCAGGCACCGCAGTCACCAGCGGCACAGCCTTCTTTGGTGTCGCAGCTACGCAGGTCCTCGCGCAGCAGGTCGAGCAGCGTGCGGTCTGGTGGTACATTGCTCAGCGCCAGTGTCTCCCCACGTCGAACAAACACCAGGGGTTCTGACTTCAAAGGGGCTTGGGATGGTTTTTGCTTGGTCATAGTTCCAACGTCATAGGTTCAACCTTTCTAGCAAGATTAGTGCAAACACGCTGCATTCAGATGTCACATCCTCTTTTATCTTTGCAAGGCATCACCAAACGCTATCCGGGGGTGGTGGCCAATGATGGGGTGTCTTTGGTGGTGCAACCCGGCGAAATCCATGCCGTGCTGGGTGAAAACGGCGCGGGCAAATCGACCCTGATGAAAATTATCTACGGCGCGGTCAAGCCCGATGCCGGTGAAATTTTCTTTCAAGGTGAGGTGGTGCATATCCGCAACCCGCAAGAGGCCAGGCGGTTGGGGCTGAGCATGGTGTTTCAACACTTCAGCCTGTTTGACACCTTGAGCGTGGCCGAGAACGTGTGGCTGGGTCTGGACCAGTCGTTCACGCTGGCGCAGGTGACGCAACGCATCACCGACACCGCGTCGCAATATGGTTTGGACATTGAACCGGCCCGTCCGGTGCACACCTTGAGCGTGGGCGAGATGCAGCGGGTGGAGATCATCCGAGCCTTGCTCACCAACCCCCAACTGTTGATCTTGGACGAACCTACCTCGGTGCTCACGCCGCAGGCAGTGGACAAGTTGTTTGTGGTGCTGCGCCAACTCGCCAGCGAAGGGCGTAGCATTTTGTACATCAGCCACAAGTTACACGAGATCCGTGCGCTGTGCACCGCATGCACCGTCATGCGCGCAGGCCGTGTCACCGGCGTGTGCGACCCGCGCCAAGAAACCAATGCGTCCTTGAGTCAATTGATGATTGGCAGCTTGCCCCCTGAATTGAGCATGCGCAGCTACCAGCCGGGGCCCGAGGTGCTGAGCGTGCGTGATTTGCGTTTGAGCCGCGCTGACCCTTTTGGCGTGGACTTGGACGGCATCGACTTGCATGTGCGCGCGGGCGAGGTGGTCGGCATTGCGGGCGTGTCGGGCAACGGACAACGTGAATTGTTGTTTGCGCTCTCAGGCGAAGACACGCGCGCGCCGCATGAAAGCATTCAGTTCAAGGGCCAGGCCATGGGTGACTGGGGCCCCGATGAAAGACGTGATTTGGGCTTGCATTTTGTGCCCGAAGAACGCTTGGGCCGAGGCGCTGTGCCCAGCCTGAGTTTGGCGCAAAACCTGTTGCTCACGCGGCATGAGGCGGTGTCTCGCAAAGGCGGTTTGGGCTGGTTGAATTTACTGCTGCTGCGCGAGCAAGCGCAGGCCATCATCGCGCGCTACCAAGTCAAAGCGGGTGGGCCCGATGCGCCAGCGCGCTCCCTGTCGGGGGGTAACTTGCAAAAATTTCTCATGGGTCGCGAGATTGAAGCTGCCCCTCAATTGCTGATCGTATCGCAACCCACATGGGGCGTGGACGTGGGGGCTTCAGCGCAAATTCGTGCCGCTTTGCTGACGCTGCGTGATGCTGGATGTGCGGTGTTGGTGGTGAGTGAGGAGCTGGAAGAATTGCTAGAGCTGTCAGACCGTTTGCATGTGATCGCCAATGGGCGCTTATCGCCGGCCCTCACGCGAGAACAAGCCAGCGTGTCGCGCATTGGCGCTTGGATGAGCGGCTTGTGGGATGCCCCAGAGCAAGACCATGCGCAGCAAAAGGTGGCCCATGCTGCGGCTTGAGCCTCGGGCCCAGGCCTCGGCCCTGTGGCGCTATGCCTCGCCTGTGTTGGCGCTGGCCATCACCGTGGTGTTGGGGGTGTTGTTGTTTCTGGCCTTGGGCAAAGACCCGTTGCGCGGCTTGCAGGTGTTTTTTTGGGAGCCCATCAAAAGCGTCTACGCCTTGTCGGAGCTGTTGGTCAAAGCCACGCCCTTGTTGTTGATTGCGCTGGGACTGGCCGTGTGTTTTCGCTCCAACATTTGGAACATTGGCGCCGAGGGCCAGTTTGTCATGGGGGCGGTGTTTGCCTCTGGCGTGGCATTACTCGCCGATGCCAACAGCTTGAGCGGTTATTGGGTGTGGGTGCTGCTGGGAGGGGTGCTGGGCGGCATGGTGTGGGCGGGCCTGACGGCGTGGCTGCGCGACAGCTTCAATGCCAGTGAAATTTTGGTCAGCCTCATGCTGGTGTATGTGGCAGTGATGGTGCTGAACTATTTGGTGTACGGCGCGTGGAAAGATCCACTGGGCTACAACTTTCCGCAAACCAAAACCTTTGATGCGGTCACGCAAATTCCTAAGCTCATCACAGGCACCCGCGTGAACGTGGGCGTGTTGTTGGCCTTGACGGGTGTGGGCGCCTTGTGGGTCTTTTTGTTTCGAACCCATGCAGGCTTTGCCCAGCAAGTGGGTGGCTTGGCCCCTGACGCTGCGCGGTACGCAGGCTTTTCGTCACGTCGTGCGTTGTGGCTGGCCTTGCTCACCTCGGGCGCAGCGGCGGGCTTGGCCGGGGCGCTGGAAGTGGCGGGGCCCTTACGTCAACTGACCCCGTTTGTGCCTGCGGGCTACGGCTTTGCCGCCATCATCGTGGCGTTTGTGGGGCGCTTGCACCCGGTGGGCATGGTCTTGTCGGCGCTGTTGATGAGCATGTTCTACATCGGTGGTGAGCTGGCCCAATCACGCTTGGGGTTGCCGCGTTCATTGACCGGCGTGTTTCAAGGGCTGCTGCTGTTCACGCTGTTGGCATGTGACACGCTGATGCTTTACAAGCTGCGCTGGGTGCCTGCCGCGCCTGCTGTGTCGAACATGAATGGGAGCGCCTCATGATGGACAGTTACGCACTGTTGTGGGCCGCCACCATGAATGCAGGCACTGTTTTGGCGCTGGCTTCACTTGGCCTTTTGATCAACGAAAAAGCAGGCATCGTCAATCTGGGTGCCGAAGGCATGATGTTGTGCGCCGCCATTGCAGGCTTTGCCACTGTCTCGCTCACCGGCAGCGACATGCTGGGCTTTTTGGCGGGCATGGGCGTGGGCGCTTTGCTCGCTGCGGCCTTTGGTGTGTTGGTGATTTGGCTGGGCACCAACCAATACGCCACCGGTTTGGCACTCAGCCTGTTTGGGGGCGGCTTCTCGGCCTTTGTGGGGGTGAGTTTTGTGCAGGCCAAACTGCCCGAACGCATGCAGTTCGCGGTGCCTGTGCTGGGGGACTGGCCATGGGTGGGGCCGGCCGTGTTTCGTCAGCACCCCCTGGTCTATGGGGCCATTGCCCTGACCTTAGGGTTGATGTATTTCTTGTACCGCACCCGGGCTGGTTTGGTCTTGCGCGCAGTGGGCGAATCGCCTGAATCGGCCCATGCCTTGGGGTATCCGGTGCGCCGCATTCGCCTCATGGCCGTGATGGCGGGCGGTGCGTTGTGCGGTTTGGCGGGTGCTTATATTTCGATCGTTTACACCCCCCTTTGGGTCGAGGGCATGATTGCGGGCAAAGGATGGATTGCTTTGGCTTTGACCACCTTCGCCACCTGGCGCCCGGCACGCGTGTTGCTTGGTGCTTACCTGTTTGGTGGCGTCACCATGTTGCAGTTCCATTTACAAGCGACGGGCATTGACATCCCGAGTCAGTTCTTGAGCATGTTGCCTTACCTCGCCACCATTGCGGTGCTGGCTTTGATTTCGCGCAACCCGGCGTGGTTGCGTGTCAATATGCCAGCGTCGATTGGCAAGCCATTTTTTCCCGGTTCATAATTTGTTTTTTCAACCACCCCTCCTCTTCATCTAAGGAACTCGCATGACAGATTTGTACAAACGTCGTTGGATCCAGGTTGCCGCGTTGACCGCGGTGGCCGCAGCAGCCTTGGTAGGCTGTGGCAAAAAAGAAGAAGCGCCCGCCCCAGCCCCGAAGGCCGAAGTCAAGGCTGAGCCACTCAAGATTGCGTTTGCCTACGTCGGCCCAGTGGGCGACGGTGGCTGGACCTTTGCGCACGACAACGCACGCAAAGCGTTGGCCGCAGAATTTGGCGACAAGATCCAAACCTCGTTTGTTGAGAACGTGCCCGAGTCGGCTGACGCCGAGCGTGTGATCCGTGACATGGTGAGTCAAGGCAACCAGTTGATCTTTGGCACCACCTTTGGCTACATGGATCCGATGCTCAAAGTGGCTGCCGACAACGCGGGGGTGAAGTTTGAGCACGCCACCGGCTACAAGCAAGCCCCCAACATG
>CAIMWY010000299.1 GCA_903845315.1 uncultured Burkholderiales bacterium | reverse complement strand
CTGACATGAAGCTTATTTTTTCTTGGTTACTCCACGCAGTGGCACTGCTGGCCTTGGCCCATATCTACAACGGGGTGGAGGTCACGGGCTTTGGCGCGGCCATGGTCGCCTCCTTTGTCATCGGCTTATTCAACTTGATCGTACGTCCTGCTCTGGTAGTGCTCACGCTGCCCGTGACTTTTTTCACGCTGGGCTTGTTTTTGTTTGTGATCAATGCCCTGATGTTTTGGGCTGCAGCAGGTATCTTGGACGGCTTTCAAGTGCAAGGCTTTGGCGCCGCCTTGCTGGGCTCGCTGATTTACTCAGCGTTTGGCATCATGATTGACTCAGCGCTGCAGCGCTTGTTCACGCCGCAAATTCTCTAACGCGCGCAAGCGTGCATCGATGATCGATGCCTCAATGTGTCCGCCACGGTCCATGTTGCCCTCGCGCACCATGCTGCGCGCCAACTCTTGGGCGGCTTTGAGCCGATCCACCGCGGCGGGGTAATCCAACTCTACGGCCCTAGATTCAGCCTGCGCACGAATGGCACGCAAGTTATCACCTTGCTGCTCATAGGCCAAAGACAGCAATTGCCAGGCCAAGGCATCGCGTGGGTGCTGGTTGACCCACTGCATCAGTTCTTGGCTGGCCAGCTTGGCTTGCGCTACTTGTTGACTGGCCAAACGACACCGCGCCAACAACATGTGGCCAGCACGGTCATCCACAGCCAGCACCCGGGCTTTGGGCTCCATCACGGCAAGCGCTTGGGTGGCGTCACCCATGGCCAGGGAAAGTTCGGCCGTCAGCAAACGCGCCGCATAGACCGCAGAAGTTTCTAAGTTAGGCAATGCCTGCAAGCGCGCCAAGTGCTGGTGAGCCAAGCCCCACTCGCGCAGCGTCATGTCAGACAGCGTGGCGCCGTACAACACGCCTGCTTGCTTGGCCACTGGCGCTGTGCTTAAGTTGCTGGCAGATCCTTGGGCGCTGATGGCACGCAGGGCATCAACCCCTGGGCCCGTCAAGACTTGGGCGCGCACGGCCATCATGGCGTGCACCGCACGCAAAGCCAACGCAGGCCGCAGGGGCAACAACTGTTGACGGGCTTGCGCGTCGGCAATGCGCTCGTTGGTCATGGGGTGGCTGCGCAAATACGGAAATGAGCCGTTGTCATTCAAACGCGCAGCTTGCTGGAGCTTTTCAAACATGGTGACAAAACCCATGGGCTGAAAACCCGCTTCAGTCATCACGCCATACCCAATGCGGTCGGCCTCGCGCTCCATGTCGCGCGAAAAATTCAACTGGCTTTGCATGGCCGCTGCCGAACCGCCCACCATCACCGCGTTGGCTGCACTCATGCTGCTGGCCGAGGGGCTGCGACTGGCGGCCAACATGCCCAAGATCATGGCGGCGGCCACCATCGGCCCTTGACGGCCTTGCTGCGCAATCATGCGGGCAATGTGGCGCTGGGTCACGTGGCTGAGTTCGTGTGCCAGCACCGAGGCCAACTCGTCGGCACTGGCCACAGCAGAAATCAGACCCAAGTGCACGCCCAAATAGCCGCCAGGCAGGGCAAAGGCGTTGATGCTTCGATCGCGTATGAGCGCTACCTCCCATGCAAATTGCTGCTCCAACTCGGGGGTGAGTTCACCGCGGTGTCGGGCAGAGACCATCAGAACTTGCCAAATAGATTGCAAGTAGTCGCCCAGCACGGGGTCATCGAGGTAATCGGGGTCGCGGTAAATTTCGCGGGCAATGCTCTCGCCCAAACGGCGCTCCGCACCCAAGGGCAATTCAGCACCGTCGCCTAAATTGGGCAAGCGACCGGCGGGTGTTTGTGCGTGCAAGGTGTTGAGCGGCAACCCCAAGCTCACGCACAAGCCCAACAAGCCGAGACGTCGCCATGCGTGTCGCAAAAATGAGAGATGACAAATAGATGAAATCATGGGCACGCAGGGGTCAAACAGGCGGATCGTATGATGCGCTTGTCATGTTAACCCGCTGTGAATTTGCCCATGTTTACTCTCACCCACTTTGATGCCCAAGGCCAAGCCCACATGGTGGATGTGGCCAAAAAAGCCCACACCCGTCGGGTGGGCGTCGCCAGTGGCCGCATTCAGATGTTGCCTGCCACGTTTGCGCTGGTACAGAGCGGCAACGCTAAAAAAGGCGATGTGTTGGGCATTGCCCGCATTGCTGGCATACAAGCGGCCAAAAAAACCAGCGACTTGATTCCCTTATGTCACCCACTCGCTTTGACGCGTGTGGCGTTGGCGTTCTCGATGGACGAGCAAAACTACAGCATTCAATGCACCGCCACGGTTGAGACGGTGGGACAAACAGGCGTGGAGATGGAGGCGCTCACTGCGGTACAAATCGCTTTGCTGACGATCTATGACATGGTCAAAGCCGTGGATAGAGGCATGACCATCACCGATGTAAAACTGCTAGAAAAGCATGGCGGCAAGTCGGGGAGTTATGTGGCAACTTAAGAGCCGCTGGGATCGGTCTTGTTGCCAGGCTGTTGTTGCGCCCAAATTTTGAGGTATTTGTAATAGCTGGTCTCAGCATTAGAGATGGCCAAGGCAAGGCCGTGGCCGCCATCTAAAAAGCCTGCGCGCAGTACATAGGTTCGAAAGAATGCCCATGCGCCGTGTCCGACGGCGCTGCCGACCGTGGCGCGCTTGCCACGCGCCAAGGCCTGCTTGGCGGATGCGCTGGAATAGGCATCGACCTTGGCCAAGACTTGCGAGAAGTCGCGGTAGCTGTAGTGCAGCAAATCGTTGTGGAGTTGCTTGCATGGCAAAGCTGTCACCACGCGCTCATGCACCAAGTCGTTAGAAAACCGCCCATGAAGTCGCGGGAACAAGCGCAGCACATGGTCAGGCCGCCAACCTGCATGGCGAATGAATTTGCCGCAGTACCAAGACAGTCGAGGTATTTCGTAGGCAGCGCTCGCTTGCTCAGACAACAATGCGTGACGAATCTCTTGTGCCAGGGCTGGCGACACGCGCTCATCGGCGTCAATGGACAACACCCAGTCGCTTGTGGCAAGGTCGAGCGCGCGGTTTTTTTGTGGCCCAAATCCTGGCCACCCCTCGGGTTGCGACACCTTGGCGCCATGGCGCTGGGCGATGGCCACGGTGTCGTCGCTGCTGTGACTGTCCACCACCACGATTTCATCGACCCATCCTTGCAACGATGCAAGGCAGTCGTCGAGGTTATGCGCCTCATTGCGCGTGATCACAATGGCACAAAGCGTTGCTGCACTGGACATCGGCGCGCTTGTTGGTTCAAGGCTGGGCATGGTGGCGTGCGTCTTTCAAACGTTGGGCCAAGGCCTGGGCTAATTCGTCTTGGTCTAGCAATTTAGCGCTGTCGATCAAGCGCTGAACCACTCGGTCCTCTGGGGAGTAGTGCATCACACGGGATGCGAGTGAGAACACTTGCTGCGCATTGTCGGCGCTGACGGATTGGGTGGTGAGTTGGGCAAACTCTGCTTGATTGCGAAATAGCCAAGAAGCTTTGGCGTGGGCCATGGGATCGTCTTGGTACAGGGCGTCTCGTTGAGCAGGGACACGATAGATTTGTGCCACACGGTTGAAGTCCCACGCCGCGTACAAACAAGACACAAAGAGAGCGCCAGCCACCGTGATGCCCCAGGCCTGAGAAACTGACGATGGCGAATGCGCGTCTGGGTGCGGGGAGGTTTGTGCTTGGTTAGGCAGCCGACACCACACCAGCCCGAGGGCCAACCCAGCCGTCATTTGAAACGGGCCGTACCACAGCGGATATTCCACCAAGCTGTGCAAACCCACCACCAGCAACAAACCCCAAGCCATGCTGCGCCACGCGTCTTGCTCGCGCCACGGTTGGCGCTGCCACAGCCACCCTGCAGCCACGGCAAGCAAGACCAGCGCCAAGGGCAAGCCGAATTCGACCGCCAAGTGCAGCGGCAGGTTGTGGGCGTTGTCGAGCATGTCGCAAAAGCGCATGCCTGTGTAGGGCGTCATGAAGTGGGCATAGTCGGTTTCGCCCCATCCCCAGCCTTGCCAAGGGTGCTGTGCGATCAAACTCCACATGTTGGACCACAACACGCTGCGCCGCCCACACACGCCATAGTCTTGGGCTTGTCCTACCACCCGCAAAATCATGCTGGCGCCGCTGTGGCCGTTCAGTTGTGCAACGATCCAAGGCATCACCACAGACCACACGGCCACCAACACAGGGGCCGCCAGTGCCATCCACAACAAAGGCGTGTCTTGACGTTTTGAATGCCGGACATCACGCCAAGCCCATAAGGCGCCCAAACCACCCACCAGCACCCATTGCACGGCGCCCGTGCGTGACGCCGAACAGGCCACGCCAACTGCCAGCAGATTCAGCGCCAACCAAAACCACGCCAAGCTTCGAGATGGCACAGGCGCCAGCTTGGCCCGCTCAGCCATCAGCGCCAAGCACGCCACCAAGCCGATGCTGGTGAGGCTTGCAAACTGGTTGCGCTGGCGCAAGTTGGCGAATGCATCGCCAGGAACCGGTTGGTTCACCCAAGGCGACAAAGCGTGCGCCAAACCGACGTACTGCAACACGGCCAGCACGCTGCTGATCAACGCCGCCAGCAACAATGCCCATGCAACCCACAACATCAAGCCGTTGCCAAGCCATGCCACGTGCAAACCCACGCGCACCATCAGGCCCAAGCTGACCAAGGCAGCGACCAAGCCCAGCGTGAGGGCGTGGTCCACAAATGGCGGCACACGCCACAAGGCGTAGACGACCCAGCCCGCCAAGCACAGCACCAGCAAGATGCCTGGCCAAGACATGGTTTGGCGCACCTGCGGCAAGTCCAATACCAGCAAAGCCAAGCACGCCACGCACATCCAACTCAAGAGCAAAGGCATGACCGCCGAGGAAGGGCTGGCGGTGAATGGATTGAGCCATGGCAAGGTCAAGCAGGCCATCAACAAGGCGTTGCGCATGAAAAGAGGATAGGCCGTTGCGGAAGTTGACATGGGGCTGATTTTCCAACATGCCAGCGTCCATGAAAAAAGGCGCCGAAGCGCCTGGGTTTGAAATGGATGAAGTCTTATTTGCAATCGCTGGGCAAATACTTGGTGTCCAAGGCGTCGTTGCCCACACTGACACTGGCAAAGGTTGCAGCGCCTTTGCCAAGACAGCGCCACATCACAGCGCCAGATACGGATGTGGCGCTTGCTGTGGGTAACGGCAAGCCAGACACGGTGTTGCCCGACTGTGTGAAGGGCACCAAGAGAAATGTTCCGGCACCTGCCGCTTGGGTGGTGGTGATGGTGATGGCCCCGGTGTCTTTGGAGATGGCGATGCTGGCAATGTTTTTGGTGGCAGAAGGAGACACATAGTCCGCTTGATAACCCCCAGCCACGTTGCCACTGTTGACCACATCCAACACCGTGGTTTTGGCGGCAGTTGCCAAACCAAAACCTTCGGCCACGCGGGCGCGCACCACATAGTCTTGGTAGGCCGGCAAGGCCACCGAAGCCAAGATGCCGATGATGGCGATCACGATCATCAGCTCGATCAATGTGAAGCCTTTTTGGAGTCGATGTTGCATACAAGTCCTTGTCAATGCTGCGAATGAACGGGTTCGTGGACCATTCTAAGCAGCACCAAATCAAGCATTGCTATTGCTACAGTTCAAAAAAAAAACGAGCGGTAAATCTACCGCTCGCTGTGCTTCAAAGCGCTGCCTGCTTAGTTTTGTTCAGTCTCAGGGGCAGGGCTTTTTTGTTGCATCCAACGCCCCCAGAGCAGCACGATGGCAGCGCCCGCAGCAGCTGAGGTCATGTGGAACCAATGGTTTTCGCTCGCGAAGTCTCGCAAGAGCACGTCGCTGGCCACTGTTTCGCCGCCAACCCACCCAATCAACGCGGCACCCAAGGTGATGATGAAGGGGAAGCGCTCCATCAACTTGATCATCATGGAACTGCCAAAGAT
>CAIMWY010000298.1 GCA_903845315.1 uncultured Burkholderiales bacterium | reverse complement strand
GTGGTTTGGTCCCACAAGCCCTGGCTCACCAAGCTGAAAATTGATGTGTGACTGCGTTTGCTTGGCGCGAGCAAAACCGAAACGAGAGCCCCCGTCAATTTTTCTTTTTTAGAGGCCGTCTTGTAAAGCGCTGGCGCTGCCTTCTTAGATTTATCGCTTGCTTGTTGTGCTGAGCTTTTCATTGAGGCCATGCGAACTCCAAATACGTCAAATATTTATCTGATTATAGATAAATCGCTGTGTGATGAAGATCTATGAGATTGAGCGGCAACGTCAGACGACGCTATGAGAAATAGGTCGAGAAGCTTGCGGGAATGCCAAGCGTCAGAGATCCAACACCAAGTGCGCGCTCTTGCAGCCTGACACGCACACCATCATCACGGTGTTGCTGGCTTGCTCGGCAGGGCTGAGCACCGAGTCGCGGTGGTCGGGTGTGCCTTCCAGCACACGCGTTTCACACGAGCCGCAAATGCCTTCTTCGCAGCTGGTGCTGCAGTCAATGTGTGCGGCTTGCAGCGTGGCCAAGAGCGACAGACCGGGCAGCACGGTCAGCACTTGGCCTGAGCGTTTGAGCTCCACCGTGTAGGTGTGCTGTGCATCGCTGGCGGGGGCCACCTCGACGGCGCTGAAGCGTTCGATGTGCGCATGGGTGTAGCCCAGGGCTGCACAGCTGCGCTCAAACGCATCCAGCATCACGGAAGGGCCACAGGCGTAGTAGTGGGTGTTGGCTGCACCTGCACCGGGGCGCGCTGCCAGCAAGGCTTGCAAGCCGGGTGGGCCGCCTTGTTCGTCGTCAAAGTGCCAATGCACTTGGGGTGTCAGGGCTTCGATCTCGGCCACAAAGGCGGCGCTGCGACGCGTGCGCGCACAGTACACCACGTCAAAGGTGCGGCCCATCTGGTGCAGGCGTTGGGCCATGCTCAAGATGGGTGTCACGCCAATGCCGCCGGCCACCAACACGGTGTGGGCTGCGTCTTCCACCAGCGCAAAGTTGTTGCGTGGTTCGGAGAGGGTCAGTGGCATGGCAATTCGCAGTTGTTCATGCACCACGCGCGAGCCACCTCGGCTGGCTTTGTCTTTGAGCACCGCCACCACGTAGCGGTGGCGCTCGCGACAGTCGTTGAGCAGCGAGTAGCTGCGCACCCAACCGCCAGGCAAATGCAGGTCAATGTGCGAGCCCGCTTCAAAGGGCGGGAACTCGCCGCCTGCGGCGGGCCGCAGATCGATGCTGAGGATGCCTTCGGCCTCAAACTTCAGCGTGTGGACAAAGGCGTTCAGCGTGGGGGCCATGCAGCGTTCCTATTCCTCGTCAGGCTTTTGGTGCGGCAGCTTTGTCGAGTTGTTGCTGAGCCAGTGTTTTGAGGGTGCGACGTAGACGCACGATGCCCATGTCGTGTTGGTACAGGTGCTCGCGTTGGTTGGCCTCGGGCTCCATGTGCTCCATCGCCACGCGGTCTTGTTCCAGTACGTGCCAGTGGCGTGCTTCGAGGCGGTTTTTGTACAAGAAGCGCCACGCGTCGCGCTGCCATCCCGTTACCTTGCGGCAACGCCAAAAGAAGATGCCCGCGGCTTCACGCGTGATCGGCACATAGCCGCCAATGATGGTGAAGCTGCCACCTGGACCGCCGGTCTTTGGATAAGGAATTTCCAAGCGCATCCAGTGCGCGTCGTTGGCCATCCACTCGGTCCAGTCGAAGTTCACATTGCGTTGACCTTTCTTCTCAAAGAAGAAGCCTTCGTCTGTGGGACGAATTTGAAAATCCGCCGTCAACTCGCCATCGGCCATGGTGTGTGACTGCTTGTGCAGGTAAGCGCCGTGCATGGGGTCGATCACGTTTTCCATCACATAGCGGTAGTCGCAACCCCACTCGGTGTAGCAAATGAAGGTGGACCACTCGGGCGAGCTCAGTTGTTCTGGCAAACGCAAAGGGGGTGGCGTTTCAAGTTGTGGGTCTATGGCATTGAATAAGAAGATCGCACCGTTAGATTCGGTGGTGTGGAAGGTGCGCGTTTGGCGTGAACCTTCGAGCTTGCAACCGGGGCTGCCGGGCACACGGGTCACCGTGCCGTCGCAGCGCACTTCCACGCCGTGGTAAGGGCAGGCAATGCGGTCGCCCAAGATCACACCCAGTGACAGGGGTGCACCCCGGTGTGGGCAGTGGTCTTCCAGTGCATACACCTTGCCTGCTTGGTCGCGCCACAGCACGATCTTGTAGCCCAAGCGGCGCAGCGACACCGGGCTTTCTTTCACAAAGCTGCTGGGACACACGGGGTACCACAGGTCTTTCAGACCTTCGGCCAACACGGCTTCGGTGGGGTCAGTTTGGAAATGCATGACAGAGGTGTTCATCAAGTGCTCCTGATTCAAGCGCCCAAGCGGGCCATTTCGTGTTCAAACGACGCAGCCGTCCACGGCTGCGCATCGGGGCCGGATGGGCCTGCGGTATTGAGATAGGCGACCAGCGCATCGAGTTCGTGAATGCCCTGAGCAAATGCACGCTCAAGCGAATCGCCTAGCAAGTTTTCATACGCCGTAGGGGGGGCAGAACGGTGTTGGTGGGTCTCGTTGGACAAGGGGGGTAGTGCGCGCATCACATCTCTCCAGAGAAAAAAGTCATTGGAATTAAGGTCAACGGGGTTTGTCGGTCATGAAGCGACCGCTGGGTGCTTCGGCATCTTTTTGGCGTCGGGTGTGGCCATCAATGCCACCCTTGATCGCCCACTCTGCAAATACGGTGGGGCCGGGGGTGAACTCGCGTGGTTGCCAAGCGTCGGTCAGCTCGTCTTCGTCGGTGTAATACTCCACCAACGCACCGGCAGGGCTGACAAAGTACCAAAAGATGGCCGACGAAATGGGGTGGCGTCCGGGGCCGAGTTCAGTGTCCCAGCCGCAACGCGACATGTGCAGACCGCCGCCAAACACCTCGTGCACATCACGCACGGTGAAGGCCACATGGTTCAAGCCAGCGCGGGGCTGGGGCAATTGCAGCAAAAACAAATTGTGGTGGCCGCCTTCGGGCGCGCAACGCAAAAAGCAGCCGCGACCTGGGTAGCGGTCAGACACAACAAACCCCAAGTGCTCTTGGTAGAAGGCCGAGGTGGTCGCCAAATCGGTGACAAAAAACACCACGTGGCCCACCTCAATCGGAGTGGCTCGGTCGTAGGCGGGGCTGGCTTGGTCCACGCGTTGGCGGTCGTTCCAAGTGTTGGTCTTGGCGCAGTCCAAGGTCACGGCGTGCTTTTGCGTCACTTGCACGCGCAGCGCCAAACCGTTGGGGTCAGTGCAACCCACTCGCGTGCCTAAGTCCACAAAGCCGGGTTGATGTTTGAGTCGCTCACGCACCAAGTCGAGCTCCGCATTGCTGGCCACACCCCACACCACCTCGCGCAAGGTGGGGTCGGGCTCAACGCCTACAGCGACACCCGGCTTGTCTGAATGCGCCACCACCACGCGGCAGCCATTGAGCGAGGTGAACACCAGCTCTTGTGCCGACTCTGTGTGCAGCGACAAGCCCCAGTCCACAAAGAACTGGCGACATTTCTCCAGGTCGCTGGCGCCAAAAATGACTTCGTCAATGCCGAGTAAATGCATACCTGTCCAGCCCGTTTCGTGTTTCTTTAGTAAAACAATGTTTCTGGTTTGAATCGAGGTGGATTATTGCCACCCTGTTTTCGCTTGTCAAGCTTTGGCTTGTCGGGTTGCCCGTTGGCTCACGTCAGAGCTTGCATGCGTTGTAAATTTAAACCCACCTTGCCAAATTGTTGTTGCGAAGCCAGTCGATCCAAAGCGGCATGCACTTGGTTCATGGGGTACTCGTGGTCGATCACGGGTTGGATGTTGTGTTGCGCCACAAAAGCCAGCATGTCGTGGAACTCGGCGAAATTGCCGTGGGTCGAACCCAAGATTTGCAATTGCCTGATGAAGATGCGGCGTAGGTCGGCGGGCGGTTGGTCGCCGCTGGTAGCGCCACAGGTCACCAAGCGGCCGCCGCGCACCAAGGACTTCATGGCGGCTGACCACACGGCTTGGCCCACGTTCTCGATCACCACGTCCACGCCGCGTCCATCGGTATAGGCCATCACTGCCTTGGACACATCTTGGGTTTGGCTGTTGATCGCTTGGTCTGCACCAAGCGCCATGGCGCGCTCCAATTTGTGGTCATCGCGCGAGGTGACGATCACGCGCACCCCCATGGCCTTGGCCAATTGCATGGCGGCCAGCGACACGCCGCCGCCAATACCAAAAATCAGCGCTGTCTCCCAAGGCTTGATCTGTGCCTTGGTCATCAGCATGCGCCAGGCCGTGATGTGGTTCACGCCTAGCGCAGCGGCTTGTACAAAGCTCAACCCTTGTGGCATGGCAAACACATTGCGGGCGGGCACGCTGACCCATTGGGCAAATGTGCCGTGGCGGTGTTCGCCCAGCAGTTGAATCTGGGTGCACAACACGTTGTCGCCGCATTGGCAAAACTCGCAGCGGCCACAAGTCACCGCCGGGTGAATCAGCACCTTTTGACCCACCTTGAGCATCCGCTCATCCGTGTCAACTTCTTCCACGGTGCCTGCGCCATCCAAGCCCATGATTTGCGGCAATTGGTGGGTGATGCCCGCGCCGCTGTTGCGCATGTACAAGTCCACCTGGTTCAAGGTGGCTGCGGCCATGCGCACCAGCACTTCGCCTGCTTGGCGAACAGGGCGCTCACAAGCGCGTACCTCCACCACCTCGTTGCCGCCGTGCCCGGTGATCACCACTGCTTTCATGTGCGCTCTCCTGTAGACAAGACCCTAGTGTGCTGCAGACAAGCTGGCCTCGGTGCCGCCAAAGGCTGTCCACCCGCCATCCACAGGCACAACAGCACCTGTGATGAAACTCGCTTGGGGTGACAACAAAAATCCAATCACTTCGGCTATTTCATCTGGCTCTGCCATGCGGCCCAGCGGCGTGCGCTGGGCAATCGCGCCCATGTCGAGCGCGCCTTGTTCGACCAAGGCGGCCACCAGTGCGGTGCGCACATAACCTGGCGCCACCGCGTTGACGCGAATGCCTGCACGGGCCCATTCGCTGGCCATGGCGCGCGTCATGCCCACGAGGCCAGCCTTGGCAGCGCTGTAGGCGTTGCGCATGGGCAAACCCGTCAGGCTGGCAATCGAGCCTAAGTTGACGATGGCACCTCGTCCCGCCTTGCCATGACGGGCTTGGCCGAGCATGTGTTGGCCCACCGCTTGGCTCATCAAAAAACAACCCCGCAGGTGCACCGACAACACGCGGTCAAATGCCGCCACATCTTGGTCCACGGTGGCCCCGGTTTGGTCACCAATGCCTGCGTTGTTCACCAAACCCTCCATCCGCACAAAGTGTTGCAACACCTGGGCCATAGCGGCTTGCACGCTGGCCTCGTCGGTCACATCACAGCCCACGCCGAGATGGTGTGTTCCCAGTTCGTGTGCCCGCTGTCGAGCTAGGTCGGCGCGCAGGTCCAATAAGGCAACGGCTTGGCCCTGGCGCGCCAGATGTTGTGCTGTGGCCCAGCCTATGCCATCGGCCCCACCGGTGATAAGGGTGCAAGAAGAGTGCGTCATGAAAGCTCCAACAAAAAACCCAGCCCTACGGACAGGACTGGGTCACACATCACAAGGGAGAGGCCTGGTTTACATTTTGCAAAGTGGCGAGGGCGCAGGAATGATCGATGGCGCAAAGGTCTGCTCAATCACAGGGCGCAACACGCCGTCGACCGTTTTGGCACGGCCCACATAGTTGGGCAACAGCAACTGGTTGTCTGCTGCACGCATGGTGACCGGACCGTAGATGGAGTCGATCTGCGCGCCTTTGAGCGACTTGCTCACCTCTTCAGGTTTCACGCTTTTAGACAGCTTCACGCCTTCAAACAACACCATGGCGCCGTTGTAGCCTTGGCCTTCGTTGTCGGTGGGCAAGCGGTTGAACTTGGCTTTCCAAGCGGCCACAAAGGCTTTGTTGCGTGGGTTGTCGATGTCGGGTGTGTAGCCCGTGGTGCCCACGGTGCCGTCCAAGGCCTTGCCCGTGCCATTGATCATGAAGTTCAAGATCAAGGAGTGGCCAATCAAGGTGGTCTTGGGAATCAGACCAAACTCCTCGGCTTGTTTGACAAAGGCAATCGCATCGCGACCCACCTCAGCGACCCAGATCGCGTCGATGTTGGCGGCTTTGAGTTGGGCGATATAGGGCGAAAAGTCTTTGGTGCCCATGGGCACATACAGGCTCAAGGGCACCGACTTGCCAGCGGATTCGGCGGCCTTCTTGAACGATTCGCCAGAGTCACGGCCCCACACATAGTCGGCCGCCACAATCGCGTAGGTTTTGCCGGGCAGGTTCTTGGCCCACTGGTTGATCATGGCGATGTCCATCGCATCGGAATGGTTGGTGCGAAAGCTGCGAGGCTTGCAGGTGTCGCCCGTGATCTTGTCGGACTTGCTGGCCACCACAAAGTAAGCGGCATCCCAGCGGTCCAGGTTTTGCGCGATTGCCAACGAGATCGACGAGGGAATGGCACCGATCAACAGGTTGTGGCCGTCGCGGGCGAGTTTTTCAGCCACACGGCGTCCGGCATCCGGTGTTCCTTCGTCATCGGCTTCTTGCACCTCCACTTTGCGCCCGTCCACGCCGCCTTTGGCGTTGGCTTCTTCAATGGCAAATTTGATGGCGCGGATGACTTCTTCTCCTTGTTGGGCAAATACGCCTGACTTGGACGACACCAAGCCGATCTTGACCGGCTCTTTGCCTTGTGCCATCACGGCCAGCGGAAGGCTGGCTACCAACACCACGCCAGTCAGCGCGCGTTGAAGAGTTTTCATTGTGAACATGGGGTTGTCTCCTGTTGTAAAAAATGCCGGTGTCGGTCCGGCCACCGTGTTGAAAATCAAACCATCACATGGGCTTCGAGTTGTTGCAGTCCTGTCACCGAGTCGTCCACCGTGCCCTCAGCCACCACCGAGCCCTTGGCCATGGCGTAGTAGCGGTGCGCCACACGCGTGACCATGCTCATGTTTTGTTCAATCAGCAGCAAGGCCGTGCCTTGGTTACCCACTTGGGCGAAGATGTGCGCGAGCTGATCCACGATCACGGGCGCCAAGCCCTCGGTGGGTTCGTCGAGCAAGATCAGGCTGGGATTGGCCATCAGTGCGCGGCCCACCGCCAGCATTTGTTGCTGACCGCCAGACAAGGCCGTGCCCGGCGTGTGGGCGCGCTCTTGCAAAATAGGAAACAGCTTGTAAATTTCGGTCACGTTCCACGGCCCTTTGCGGCCTGTGGCCGCTCCCAAGATGAGGTTTTCTTCCACACTCAAATTGGCAACGATGCGCCGACCCTGTGGCACCACCGTCACGCCATGTTGTGCGGCTTGGTAGGTACGCGGGCGCGCCAGCGTGGTCCCATTGACTTGAATCTCGCCCTGGGTCAAACGGGCCAAGCCCAAAATGGTGTTGACCACCGTGGTCTTGCCAACGCCGTTGCGGCCTATTAAAGCCACCCGTTCGCCGGCACTCACCTGCAAGCTCAGGTCGTGCAAGATATGCGCCGAGCCATAGCAGGCGTTGACTTGGTTCAAGCTCAGTAACACCGTCATGCGGAACTCCCTAGGTAGGCTTCGCGCACGCGCGCGTCGGCACGCACAGCAGCGGGTGAGCCACTGGCAATCACGTGGCCGAGTTCAAACACCGTCACCTCGTCGGAGATGCCAAACACCACGTCCATGTCGTGCTCCACCAACAGCACCGAGACGTCCCAACGCGAGGTCAGCGCCTTCAGGTGTTGTGCCAAATCGAGCGACTCTTTGACCGACAGCCCTGCCATCGGCTCGTCCAACAACAAGACGCTGGGACGACCCACCAAGGCCAGCGCCAAGTCGAGTCGGCGTTGTTCGCCATAGCCCAAATCGTCGGCCACGGCATCGCGCATGGACCACAGGTCGAGTTCTTTGAGCACATCGTCGGCATCGGCGAGCGAGTCTTTCACGCCCATCTTGTGCGAAGCCAACTCCACTTGCTTGCGCACCGACATTTGCCCAAAGATGCTGGTGCGTTGAAAGCTGCGCGACAAACCGCGCATGCGTCGCTCGACCACACCTAGGGCCGACACGTCTTCGCCATTGAGCGTGACCTGGCCACGCGTCAAGCGGCTGCGCCCGGTGATCGCGTCAATCACGGTGGACTTGCCGGCGCCATTGGGGCCAATCAGTCCGCGAATCTGCCCTTTTGTGAGGGTCAGGGATACGCCGTCGACGGCTTTCACTCCCCCGAAATGGATGGCCACATCGTCGACTTGCAATACGTAGTTGGTCATTGCACTGTCCTCTCAGGGGCTGCCGCAGCTTGGATTGGTAAGGGTGTGTTGCGCTTGAGCAAGCGTTCGACAAGCCCGGCCAAGCCGGTGGGTGAAAATACAATCACAGCAATCAAGGCTAGACCAAAAATCGCCATCCAGTGGTTGGCGTAATCGCCCAAAATGTCTTTCGCCAAAAAGTACACCACAGCACCCAGGGCTGGACCCCACAGGGCTTTGTAGCCACCCACCACCACCATCATCAAGGCCACGCCTGACAAGCTCCAGTGCAGGTTTTCGGGGGAAACAAAACCAGTGTTGATAGACGACAACAAGCCCGCTACGCCGGTTACCAAGGCCGACACCGCGTAGATGGCTGCGCGTGGTAACACCGTACGAATGCCAATGAAGCGCGCACGTTCTTCGTTGTCGCGCACCGCCTCGGTGATGCCGCCAAATCGGCTGCGCAGCAACAGGGTGAGCAGTCCCATGACCACCACCAAGGTGGTCCAGCTGAGCAAAAACATAGACGCAGGTTTGACCAAGGTTGAGGTCGAGACGCCAAACAAGGTGTTGGGCCAGTCGATGTTCATGCCGTCAGCGCCGCCGGTCAGGCCGCGCGAACGTGAGGCGGTCAAGAACACCATTTGTCCGATCGCCAAGGTCAACATGCCAAAAGCCACGCCTGGCACACGCACCATCACCAAGCCCATCAAAAAGGCCACCCCCGTCATGCCCGCCAAGGTCACGGCCATGGCCCACTCAGCCGACATCCATTGCATTTGCAAAATCAAACCCACGCTGTAACCGGCCACACCAAAGTACAGCGCGTGGCCAAAGCTCACCATGCCGTTTTGCCGCAACAGCACGCCCACACCAATGGCAAACACGGCATACACCACGGCTTGGGTCAGCAGCGACAATACCGTGCCTGAGCTGATCCACTGCGTTACCGCTGCGCCCAATGCCAAGGCCAGCAGCGTAGACCATGCCAATCGTTGGTTTGTCATGTTGACGCCTTTGTTGTTCAGGTGCGGCTGCCGGCAAATCCAGCAGGCTTCCAAATCAAAATTGCCACCATCAGTACAAACGGCAACAACACCGACTCATCGGGCAAATACACAGCACCCAGCGCTTGCACCATGCCCAGCACCATGGCGGCAATGAACGCACCCGCCAAAGAACCCAAACCGCCCACCACGACCACCACAAACGAGTCGATGATCACATCGCTGCTCATCGACGGCGAAAGCGACAAAAACGGGGCTGCCACCACACCCGCCAAGCCCGCCAGCGCGGTGCCCAAACCCACCACGCCCGCGCTCAAGAGGTCGGTGTTGACGCCTTGCATGGCGGTGGTGGTGGGGTCGGTGCTGGCGGCTCGCACAAACAAGCCCACCTTGGAGTAGTGCAACCACAGGCTCAAGCCCAGGGCCACCGCGGCCCCCACGGCAATCACGCCCAAGCGGTAGGCAGGCACAGGGGTGCCCAAGATGTCGACCGACATGCTGAGCGCTGCAGGTGCCGGCAGCGACAAATTGCTTTTGCCCCAGACGGTTTGCACCAAGTCCTCGATCACCAGCAGTAAGCCAAAGGTCACCAGCACCACACTGAGCGGGTCGCGGTCTTGCATCAAGCGAAAGCCATAACGGTCCAGCAGCACGCCCAGCACCGCCATGATGGCGGGTGCCACCAACAAGGCAACCCAAAAATTGCTGTGTGAGGCCAAGGAGTAACCGAGGTAAGCCCCCAGCATGTAGAGCGAGCCGTGGGCAAAGTTCACCACCCGGCGTAGCCCATAAATCAGCGCCAAGCCAGAACACATGATGATCAGCAAGGCGCCATAGACCAAGCCGTTGAAGAGGTTGATGGTCAACATCAGACGGCCTTGGACAGATAGCCTGGGAACGGAGCCACCTTGATCAAGCGCGTTTCTTGCGCTGTGATCAGGTGGGCGGACGCTGCCAAGTAAGCGGGAAAAGCAGGGTGGGTATCACGGGCCAAGCAGCGCCGTTCGTAGTCGGCCAAGTCATCGTAAGCCCACAGGTGAATGAACTGGTTGAGCGGCCCCACCACGCTGGTGTAAAACCCCACGGGGTGGCCCAAGGACTCAACCAAGGCGGGCAATGCCATGCGGTTGAACACCTCTAAAAATTCGGGCATTTTGCGCAGCGCAATGGTGTAGACGCGGTGATCGATCAGGGTTTTGTGGGCTTGGCTCAAGCGTTTGCTCCTGTGAAGTCGGCAATGTGGTTGGCGGTGAGAAAGGCAAACGCCATATTAGGTCCGTGGGTGATGCCAGCCGCTGGGTAGTTGCCCCCCATGATGCTGGCGCGGTCGTTGCCCACGGCGTACAAACCAGCAATCGCGCTGCCATCTTGACGCAGCACTTCGCCCACCACGCTGGTCTGGATGCCGTCAAAGGTGCCCAAGTCACCCATCACCAACTTCACGGCGTAAAACGGCCCGTTTTGTAGCGGTGCGACACAGGGGTTGGGTTGGTGCTCTGGGTCAGCGAGGTAGCGGTTAAAGCTTGTGCGACCTCGGCCAAATGCCGGGTCTTCGCCATTGACCGCGCCCTCGTTGTACGTGCGCACGGTGCCTTCCAGACCCTGCGGGTCAATGCCGCACTGGTGGGCCAAATCGGCCAAGCTGCGCCCTTCCATCAAGTAGCCATTGCGCAGAAACCGTCCAATCGGCATGGGGGCTGGTTTGACAAAACCAATGCCATATTTACCCAAGGCCGTTTTATCGCAGACCAGCCACATGGCTGTGTCTTTCTGGCCTTCGCAGGCACGCATCAAGCTGGCCCCCACGTCGTGGTACGAGTTGCTTTCGTTGGTGAAGCGCTGGCCGTTTTTCAGCACGCCAATGATGCCCGGCTTGTAGCGGTCGAGCAGGTGCGGGAACACGCCAAACTCGCCATTGCCATAGGGCACATACGACACCGGCATCCAAGCGGCCGCGTCTTTGAAACGAATCTCTACTTTGCCACCTGCGGCCTCGGCCGTGTTCACACCGTCACCCGTGTTGCTGGTGGGCGTGGGCGACAAATGTTCACCACCGCGTTGCAAGTGAGGGTAGGCCTTGGCAATGCGTTTGACATCGTGCGGAAACCCCCCACAGGCCAAGACCACGCCGTGTCGCGCGGTGATTTGGCGGTCCCCGTCCACCCCTGCTGCGCGCACGCCAGTGACACGGCCGTTCATCAACAACAACTCTTTCATTGGGCTGCTGGTGAGGATGGGAATGCCCAAATCCAGTGCTGACTTGGCCAGTCGCGCTGCCAATGCATTGCCGCTGGTCACATGGATACCGCGTTGATACAGCGCCAACTCTTTGAGGTGCATGACCAAACGCTTGGCCACATAGAGGAACGAGGTGAGCGACTTGGTGGCGAGGAAAAAGTGTTTCAAATCGGCGTTCGACGAGTTGAACATCATGCCGATGAAGGTGATGGTTTTGAGCGGTGGCTTGAGGCGCGCCATGTCGGCGCCCAAGCCTCGAATGTCAAACGGTGCGGCCAAGATCGAGCGACCCATCTCAGCGCCGCCAGGCACGTCGGGGTGGTAGTCGGGGTAGAGCGTGGGGATGAACTGCATCTTGGTGTTACGCTCGAAAAACTCCACCATCTTGGGGCCTTGCTCAATGAAGGCATCCACCGCAGCGGCGTCAAAGTAGCTGCCGGTTTCTTGCATCATGTACTCGCGCACAGCCTCTCGCGTGTCGGCTGGATTTTGTTGGCGGCCATGGGTGTTGAGCGGAATCCACAGCACGCCACCCGATAGCGCGGTGGTGCCACCAAATACGGGTTCTTTTTCAAGCACGACGACATCGAGACCGCGTTTTTTGGCAGTGATGGCAGCAGTCAAACCTGCCGCCCCAGAGCCCACCACGATCACATCGCATTCAAAGTTTGGAGACATCGCGGGATCTTTCATGCGTGCGCCACAGCCTTTGGGCTGGCAGAGATTTGGTTAAAGCCTGGACGGGGCACCATGTCCATCATCATCGAGGTCATGCCACCGTCCACCGCCAATTCGGCGGCGTTGACGTAGGCCGCTCGAGGACTTGCCAAAAACAACGCCACATCTGCAATGTCTTGCGGTTCACCCACGCGCCGATTGGCGGTGACCGCCGCACGCTTGGCCTCAAAGCCCGGCTCTTCGTAAAACTTGGCCGACAAGGCGGTGCGGATCATGCCCGGACAAATCGCGTTGCTGCGCAGGCCTTGCGGGCCCCACTCCACCGCCATTTGCCGAGACAACAGCAACACCCCGGCTTTGCTGGCGCTGTAGGCGCCGCTGCCAGTTTGGGGCGTGAGCCCAGCAATTGAAGCAATGTTGACAATGCTGCCCGTGCCAGCAGTGCGCATGGCTTTAGCAAAGGTGCGTGCGCACAGCATGTAGCCCGTGAGGTTGACATTGAGCACATGGTTCCAGTCATCCAAGCTGACCTCGTCCAAGGGGCCCGAGCGCAGCAAGCCAGCGTTGTTGATCAAGGCAAAGCAGGCTCCCAATTCGTCTTGCACCCGCTGGGCGGCGCTCTGCACTTGCGCCTCGCTGCTGGTGTCGCAGCCGATGGCGATGGCGGTGCTGCCCAAGTCACTCAGCGCTTGGGTCACCATTTGGCAGCCTTCCAGGTCTCGGTCTAGCAAGGCCACTTGCGCGCCTGCATGCGCCAAGGCATGTGCAATGGCAGCCCCAATGCCACTGGCCGCGCCGGTCACGACGCAGACCCGTCCTTGCAAACCTAACCAGTGTGTTGTCGACCGCATCATGCCTGCCTCGTTGCCTTGTGTTGTTGATGATTTTGATCAGCCGGTGCCAGAGCGTGTTTGACGAATCAGGCCATTGACTGGACAATTCGTGCATCGATGACTAGGACTAACCCTGATGAAGCGATCCATCCCCAACTACGATTTGTACGGTGACCAAAGCTCCGAAGGCTGGGGCCGATCCTTTCAGTTTGAGTGGATCCCTGTGCGTTCTAGCTCTTACAACTTCGATATTCGACCCCACACGCACGACAGTTTTATTCAAATCTTGTACCTGCGACAAGGGGGTGCGGACATCACCATCAACGAAGCACGGTATCAAACAAGCCGCCCAGCCGTGGTCTTGATACCTGCCCAAAACGTGCATAGCTTTCGCTTCACGCCAGACATCGATGGCCCCGTGGTGACCGCTGCGCAAAAGCCCTTGGAGTCGATGGCGGCCGTGCTCATGCCCGAGTTGATGACGGTGCTGCGCCGTCCCGCCGTGCTCACCTTGGACGAGTCAAGCCGACATTCGGAAGCCCTCATGCCTTTGTTTTATGGCATCGAACGCGAATGGCGTATGCATGCCGTGGGGCAAGTGGCCGCGGGCATGTCGTTGCTGATGACATTGCTGGTGCAGGTGGCGCGCCTGAGCAATGTGCTCGAGCCCGCGCCCATGGCCAACAACTCTCGCAAAGCCCAACAAATTGAGCGCTTCAGAGCGCTGGTGGACGAAAACTTTCGCCAGCGTTGGCCCATTGAGTCATACGCCAATGAGATGGGGCTGACCTCCGGCCACCTCACCCGCTTGTGTCGTGAGGTGCTCAATGTGTCGAGCCAAGATGTGGTCAATGCCCGCATCCTGCACGAGGCCCAGCGCGAATTGGTCTACTCGGTTGACAGCATCAAGCAACTTGCCAGCTTGCTGGGTTTTACCGACGAGGCCTACTTCACCCGGTTTTTTCGCAAGCACACGGGCACCAGTCCGACGCAGTTTCGCAAGAACGCGTTGCTGTCGATGCGGGCTTGAATCCCAGTTCTAAGACATATGGCGCCGCCTCAGGCATCACGCACACCTTTGGATGCGTAAGTCATATCGATATGGATATGAATGAGATGTTTATTTCATCTCTCATTGCATGGTTCTCGCCGGATACTGCAAAAACTGAAGGTCCTTGGCTGCTCAGCAAAGACTTTTGGATGGCAGAAATAGCTCGGATCTCGGGCGTCAAATAACGAGGAGGAGATGGAATGATCAAACACAAAGTCACATCACTAAGTATGGCAACCGCGTTGCTTTTGGCAGTCGCCCCTGTGGGTGCGATGGCTCAAAGCAAAGAGCCTGTCAAGGTAGGCCTGGTATCCACCAAAACCGGTGTCTGGGCCGAAATGGGGGAAGAGGTATTTCGAGCGGTGCGTTTTGCCATCGATGAGGCCAATGCCAAGGGCGGTGTGGACGGCCGCAAAGTGGAGGTCTCGGAAGGTGACGACGAGGGCACGCCAGAGGCGGGACGGCGAGCTGCTGAAAAGCTGGCGCGCGATGGCTACAAATTGCTGATCGGTTCTATTCCTTCCTCGATTTCGTTGGCGATTGCACAAAACTTAGACCGCTGGGACGCGGCGTTTTTTATTGTGGCCAGCAAGTCTGACAAACTCACCGGGGACACGTGTAAGCCACGTAGTTTCAGAACCAACCATTCTGATGCCATGGACATCGCCATGATCAATGAATGGGCCAAGTCGATCAAGGGCAACACCTTTGCAGTTATCGCAGCGGATTATGTGTGGGGACGTGATTCGGGCGAGTCGTTCAAACGGGCGGTCGAAGCCCAAGGTAAAAAAGTTCCCCTCAGTCTGTTTGTTCCATTGGGAACAAAAGACTTTGCACCGTATATTGCACAGCTCAAAGCTGCCAACGTCGATGCGATTTGGGTGGCCGAAGTAGGGCGCGATGCGATTGCTTTTGTCAAACAGGCGCAAGAATTTAACTTGGTGCCCCAGACGCCATTGATTGGTCATGCCTTGATTTCTAACTTCATTGTGAATGGCTCTGGCAAAGTTTTAGAAGGCACGCCCGGCAATACTGGATACACGCCTGACTTGGACACCCCACGCAGCAAGGAATTTTCTGCTGCATGGAAAGTCAAATTCAACCGATTGCCCTCAGACACTGAGGGGCAGGCCTACAACGGTGCCCAGGTGATGTTCGAAGGGGTTCGATTGGCCAAGAGCGTCAAGCCTGAAGATGTCAGCAAAGCCTTGCGCGGGGCTCAAATTGACACGGTCTACGGCAGAGTCACCATGCGAGCAGCCGACAACCAATTGGTGCTGCCCAACTACGTGGGGCGTGTGAAGATGGTCGATGGCGTGTTGCGTCCCGTGATTGAGCAGTCGTATCCAGCTTCGCTCACGCCGCCGCCTTCGTCGCTGTGCAAGATGTGACGTGGACGAGGGACACGCATGCGTTTGATCCAGCCTCCACCCCAGCAAACTTTTGATGTGGTGGTTTTAGGCGGGGGTGGTTCTGGCATGGCTGCTGCTATTGCAGCAGCGCAGACCGGGGCCACCGTCTTGCTTCTTGAAAAAACCCCTATTCTTGGGGGTACAACCCGCCTGTCCGTGGGCTCCATCACGGCAGCCGGAACCCAACTTCAAAAGGCCAAAGGCGTCTGCGACTCGCCGGATGAGCACTTTGACGACATGTCCTTGTTTCTCTCGCCTGAGATGACGACGAAAGAAAATTTAGAACTGCGCCGTGTGCTGGTGGACAACGTGCCAGAAACATTGGAATGGCTGACCCAAATAGGCCTGTGCTTTCATGGCCCCTTGCCTGAGCCGCCGCATCAAAAACCCCGTATGCACATTGTGTTGCCCAACTCGCGGGCCTATGCCTACTTTTTAGAGAAAGAGTGCCGTCGTCTAGGCGTCGTCATTCGACTGCAGACGAAGGTGCAGCGTTTGATGCATACGGTCAATGGCGTGACGGGCGTTGTGGCCGATGTGGGAGACGGACCGTGTGAGTTCATCGCCCGTGGTGGGGTGATTTTGGCCAGTGGCGATTTCAGCGCTTCGGCCTCGCTCAAAAAGGCCCATGTGCCGCACGCTGCGCATGTGGATGCAGTCAATCCGGCCAGCATGGGAGATGGGCACATGCTGGCGCAAGACGTGGGTGGGTGGATCAAGAATGCCGATGTCATGTGGGGCCCGAGCATGCGCTTCAAATCGCCGGCCGTTGACAATTGGTTGCGTCGTTTGCCCCCCGATCGGTGGTTGACCAAACCGATGCAATTTGCTTTATCACACTTGCCCATGTGGCTGTTTCGCCCCATGGTTACGCGCTTCATGACCTCGTCTTTGGCACCGGAGCCGTCCTTGCTCAAGGCTGGGGCCATTTTGATCAACCACGATGGCCAACGCTTTTGTGATGAGTTGTCGCGACCAGAGTTGGCCGTGCCGCATCAACCTAACAAAGAAGCTTTTTTTGTGTTCGACCACCGGGTGGCGCACATGTTTGAGCAGTGGCCCCATTTTGTGTCAACGGCACCCGGAGTGGGCTATGCCTACCTGAGCGATTACCGCAGAACCCGTCCAGATCTGTTTCATCAAGCGCCAGACTTGGCCGCATTGGCGGTCAAGATGGGGGTGCCGTCCAAGCATTTGTCTGAGGCCGTGGCCGCCCACAATTCAGCCTTGGCTGGGGCAAGCCAGGCCCGCTGCCCGCCATTGAGTCAAGGCCCTTTTTATGCGCTCGGTCCTGTCATGAGTTGGATTGTGTTCACCGAAGGGGGGTTGGCTGTGAGCTCCCGACATGAGGTCTTGACACAAGATGGGCAGCCAGTCGACGGGTTATATGCCGTGGGCTCGGCGGGACAGGGCGGTACGATTTTGGCCGGCCATGGTCACCACATTGGTTGGGCCATGACCTCAGGTCGTCGTGCTGGGCGATTCGCCGGCGAACGCGCCAAGGCGCACTGACCAAGACTTGCCGCGTTGTCCTTTTTGTTGCTTCTTTCACCATCGAATTTGAGCTGTATGTTCCAAGAATTTCAGTCCAAGACTTACCCCGTTGTTTTATTTTTGGTGGCACATGGCAAGCCCTTGGCCACCGCGGTTTCTGCCGCCTTTGGGCTGGCCGTGGTGGGGTGGGGGCTTGACCAGCAGATGCTGTGGTTGATCCCGTTGGGCGTGTTCGTCGCCACAATGTTGTGGGTCGTACTGTGGAGCTATGTCGAGGTGTTGCAGATCATTGCTGACACCTTGATTCCTAAATATTGAGCGAATGAGGACGGATATATGTTGCAGACCCACTCCAACGATGTGATCGTGATCGGTGCGGGCCTTGCCGGCCTGGCTGTTGCAAATAAAGTGGCAGAAGCGGGTTGCAAGGTGAGCGTGCTGGAAAAAAGCGCCGATGAGCTCTATCTTTGCAACAGTCGCTATACCGGTGGGCTATTTCACATCGCCATGGAAGACATGGCGGGTGAGCCCGACTGGGTCAGAGCGAATTTAGTGCATGCCACCCGTGGCACCACCGACGAAGAACTCGCAAGCGCATTGACGCTCAACGCGCGGCGCACTTTGCGGTGGCTGTCCTCGCTCGGAGTTCGATTCATTCAGGCAGGCCCGGACGGACTCAGACGCAATTCTTTGTCACCCCCTGGGGTTCGGCAGACCGGGTTGAACTGGCGCGGTCGTGCCGGCGATGTCATGCTGCGCACCCTGGAAGAAAGGCTCCAGTCCAAAGGCGGCCAGATCGTTCGCGGCGTGGAAGTGGCTCAGCTTGCGATGAAAGATGGCCGATGCGTAGGCGTGCGTGTGGGCGACGAAAACGGTGCGTTGAAAAATATCAGTGCGCGTGCGGTGGTGATGGCCGATGGTGGTTTCCAGGCCAACCCTGATTTGTTGCGGCGCTTCATCACGGCGCATCCTGAGCGTTTGCTTCAGCGCAACGCTCAAACAGGACAGGGTGCGGGGTTATTGATGGCGGAGGCTGTTGGCGCCAAGTTGGTTGGCACGGATCGTTTTTATGGACACATACAACATCGCCGCGCGATGACCGATGGCGCTTTATGGCCCTACCCCGTGTTGGACTCTTTGGCCACTGCAGGCTTGGTCGTGGACGGCGCGGGTCAGCGATTCTGTGACGAAGGCTTGGGCGGAGTCGCGGTGACCAACGCCATCGCCCGCTTGCCGGACCCTTTGTCTGCGGTGATCATTTTTGACGATGCAATTTGGAATGGCCCGGGGCGTGATTGGTTGCTGCCTGCGAATCCCTACCTGCTGAGCGCCGGCGGAGATGTGATCAGCGCACCTACGCTGCAAGAACTGGCTGCCAAACTCGCTTTACCACCGGCCTTCTTAGAGACCGTTGCGCATTACAACGCCATGGTGGAGAACGGCATGGCGGGCAATCAGCCCCCTCGCACGGCCACCCCTTACAAAGCTTGGCCGGTGCGCCATGGACCGTTTCATGCCGTCGAGGCCTGTGCAGGCATCACCTACACCATGGGCGGCATTGCCACCGATGCACAAGGCCATGTGCTTGACTCGCAAGCACAGGTGATTCCAGGCTTGTTTGCCGCCGGTGCGTGTACCGGTGGCTTGGAGGGTGGTGGCGAGGCTGCAGGCTATTCGGGTGGGCTGTCCAAGTCGGCTGTGTTTGGCATGCTGGCGGGCGAGGCCATCGTGACCGAGCTCGCGCAGCGAGGTACTTGATGCTTTCAACACATCACAAAATGGAGGGTTGCCATGTCGAACAATTCTGAATGGGATCAGGAGGCTGACCTGGTGGTCATGGGCGCAGGTGCTGCTGGCATGACCACAGCCTTGGTGGCCGCCCTAGAAGGTCTGAAGCCGCTGCTGTTGGAAAAGTCGCAGCACGTCGGTGGGACAACGGCCACCTCGGCGGGCACCATTTGGATCCCTGGCAATCGTCAAAGTGCAGAGGCTGGTTTTCCCGACAGCGCCCAAGCTGCCGCCACCTACATGGACCACCTGATTGGCGCGCCCGATGCCAACGGTTTGCGGGCGGCGTATCTGTCCACCGGGCCTGAGGTGGTTGACTATTTGCACGCCAAGACCGCCGTTCAGTTTGTACCCAGTGGCCGCCACCCCGATTACCGCAGCCTTGAAGGGGCCGCTGTCACCGGGCGGGCTTTGGCCCCAGTCACCTTTGACGGTCGGCTGTTGGGCGCAGATTTTGAGCGGGTCCGACCACCGATTCCTGAGTTCATGGTGCTCGGCGGCATGATGGCCGGGAAGGACGACATCCCGCGTTTGATCCACAGATTCAAAACGCTGGGCAATTTTGTGTACGCAGGCAGATTGTTTGCACGTTATCTGATTGACCGCTTGCGTTTTTCGCGTGGCACTCGGATCGTGATGGGCAACGCCTTGGTGGCGCGTTTGTTTTACAGCCTCAAGCAAGAACAAGTTCCGATATTGTTCGATGCCGTCGTGCAATCGGTGGTCCGAGAGGATGCACGTGTGGTGGGTGTTGTGGTGCGGCACGCGGGGCAGTTGATACGCATTCGAAGTCGGTACGGTCTGGTGATCGCGACAGGCGGGTATGGTCATAACGCCGAGATGCGTGCTCAATTCATGCCCAAGCCCACCCCCTCTTACACCTTGGCCTGTGCAGCCAACACAGGTGATGGCCTTGCTCTGGGTTTGACCGCGGGCGGTCATATGGCCTCGCAAAGCGAAGGATCGGGGGCTTTTTGGACCCCGGTGTCTGTGACTCACCGAAGCGATGGCAGTCAGGGGCTTTACCCGCACCTCTCGCTTGACCGCGCAAAGCCTGGTTTGATCGCGGTCAATTCAGCCGGGCAACGCTTTGTCAACGAAGCGGACTCTTACCATGACTTTGTGCAGGCCATGTTTGCGTCGCACCAACAGGTGCCTACGATGCCGGCCTACCTTGTGTGTGAAAAGTCGTTTGTCGCACGCTATGGCTTGGGTGCGGTGTATCCGGGCAGCATAGATTTAAGTTCATTTGAGGCCTCAGGTTATTTGCTGATGGCGCCAACGTTGAAGGCCTTGGCGGCGAAGCTGTCGATCGATCCGTTGGCGTTGCACGCCACCCTCGAGCGCTACAACCAAATGGCACGCAATGGGCGCGACTTAGACTTTGGCAAGGGTGACAGCGAGCTCAACCGCTTCAATGGTGACGCCACCCAACAACCCAACCCTTGCCTACGCCCAATTGAAAACGGACCGTTTATTGCGGTGGCCGTGTGGCCAGCAGAAATTGGGACCAGCACTGGACTGCTGACCAATGTGTATGGCCAGGTGCTGGACGCGCAAGGCCAAGCCTTGATGGGTTTGTATGCGGTTGGCAACGATATGAACTCCATCATGGAGGGCACATATCCAGGGCCTGGTACAACCCTAGGGCCAGCTTTGACTTTCGGCTATCGTGTTGCAAAACACGCTGCGGCCCAAGTGCGTCGTACCCATTGACACCGTCTCATTCAGGACACCATGCCCATGCCCAACGCCTATTTGCAAAACACCTTCGGTCTGGCCGGGCGCACCGCCTTGGTCACTGGCTCGGCACGCGGCATTGGTTTAGCCATTGCCTTGGCGCTCGGGCGCGCAGGCGCGCGTGTGGTGATCAATGACTTGCACGCCGAGGCCTGCAGCGAGGCCATGGCGCAACTGCAAGCCTTGGGCATCGAGGCGCGCCACGCTTGTTTTGATGTGTCCGACCATGCGGCGGTGCAAGCTGCAGAGCAAGCCTTGACGCATGCGCAATGGTCGGTGGACATCTTGGTCAACAACGCGGGCAACCAAAACCGCAAGCCACTGGTCGAGATGAGTCCGCCAGAGTGGCAGCAGCTCATGAATGTGCATGTCAATGGCGCGTTCAATTGCAGCCAGACTTTTTTGCCCGGCATGTGCAGTCGCCAGTTTGGGCGTGTGGTGATGATGTCGTCGGTCTCAGGTCAGGCCACCATGCCCTTGATTGCCGCTTACTCCACCGCCAAAGCGGCCACTGCGGCCATGGCCCGTGCCATTGCCGTGGAGTATGGCGGCCAAGGCGTCACCGCCAACGCCATTGCCCCGGGCTTTGTGCGTACCGACTTCACCATCGGATTGCAACAGCGTGAAGGTTTTGACGCCTATTTGCAGCAAGCCGTGCCCGTTGGGCGCTGGGCCACGCCGCAAGACATTGCCTCGGTGGTGTTGTTTTTGGTGTCGCCGGGGGCCAACTTTGTCAACGGTCAAACCTTGGCCATTGACGGCGGCTTGCTCGCGCGCATGTGAGCCCGAGAGCGCGACGGATTTAGCCGTGCGTGAGATAGACCGTCATGCCAGTGCGTGCGGCTTCGTGCACGGCCAGTGTGACCTCCAGCGTGCGCAAGCCATCTGTGCCTGAACACACTGGCGTTGCGTGACCTTCGGCGACCGCACGCAGATGGCCGAGTTGAGCCACATAAGGGTCAGCGCTATGCAGCGGGCTGCGCGTTTCGGTCAAGGTTTGGTGCCAGCCACGTTGCCCTTCGTAGCGGTAAATACGCAGCTGAGGGACGGTGAGTGAGGCCTCGGTCCCTGAGATGAACATCGAGTCCACATCTTGCTTGGGATAGTGGGCGGCCTCGCCAGCGGCAAGATCCCAATTCCAAGGCGCCACCGCAGCGTCGCTGGTGTTGAGTGTGCACAAGGCGCCATTGGCAAAACGCAGCAAAGCGCTGGCGGTGTCTTCCACCTCAAAGCCTCGAACAGCGCTCGATGTTTGTGCTTGTACTGACACCACCTCGCCCAACAAAAAACGCATCGCATCAATGTCATGGATCATGTTGATCATCACGGGGCCACCACCTATTTGCTGGCGCCACGCCATGTCAAAGTAGTCGTCGGGTTTGAGCCAGGTGGCCATCACTGTGGCGCTGACCGGCGTGCCCAACAGCCCCGCCTGCACCATTTCTCGGGCACGACGCAAGATGGGGTTGTGCCTTCTCTGGTGGCCCACCATCAGAGGCACGCCAGCAGTTTGGGCGGCATCACACAACAGCTGCGCATTGGCCAGGGTGTCGGAGATCGGTTTTTCTACCAACACAGGCAGACCGCGGGCAATGCACGCCAGTCCAATGGGGGTGTGGGTTGCAGTGGGTGTGGCAACGATGACAGCCTGGGCCTGTGTGTCGTTCAACAATTCGAACGGGTCTGCATGCCAAGGCACGCCCAAGGAAGCGGCCAAATCGCGGGCGGCGCTTGAGGGATCGGCAATTCCTGTCAAGGACACGTCCGGGTGAAGCGCAATGCGTTCAATGTGCATCTTGCCAATGGCACCTGCGCCTAGCACCGCGATGGGCAGGCGCGAGCTGCGGGAGATCGTTTTTAAGGACATGGCGTTCTTTCTTGTAGGGACGGGTTCACGTGCCGCGCCCGCCCGATAAGTCAAAGCAAGCACCTGTCGAAAAAGAACACTCGGATGAGCACAGCCAAGTGACCATTGCGGCTACTTCTTCCATGGTGCCAGCGCGGCCCATGGGAATTCTTGACAGTGCAGCGGCGTAGTACTCAGGCGTGAGTTGATGCAGCAAATCGGTAGCGATCAATGCAGGCGTGACCGCATTCACCAGCACGCCGGTATCAGCCAAATCTTTGCCCATGGACTTGGTCAAGCCCACCACGGCCGCTTTCGATGCAGAGTAGGCAGAAAGATTCTTGGGGCCTTCATTGGCCGTCACAGATGCCATATTCACAATGCGACCCCAGCCTCTCTGAATCAGATGCGGGCTGAGCGCACGACTGACCAAAAAAGTGCCGCGCACATTGACACGCATCACGCGATCCCATTCCTCGGGGGCGATCAGCCAAAACGGGCCGTTGGGCCCCACGATGCCTGCGGCATTGACGACGATGTCGACCTGGCCAAAGTGCGCCAAGGCTTGGGTCAAGGCTGGATCAATCGAATCAGGCTGGGTCACATCGACGTGCTGCACCAAACCAGACGCGCCAAGTTCCTCGCGGCAAGCGTTCATTTTCAGGGGGTCGATGTCCCAGACGATGACCTTGGCCAGCTCGCTCACCAAGCGGTGCACCACCGCGCGGCCAATGCCAGAGGCGCCTCCTGTGACCAAGGCAACTTTGTCTGCGAATCGTTGAGGCAACATTTGTGGGTCCTTCGTGTTTGTAGGAGACCCGACTATGCATGAGTAGACATATCTGCCAAAATAATTTTTTGGTATCAACCATACGAATAAACAGATAACTCAAGGGACTTTGTATGGCTTCAGACTGGACGCACCGTTTACGCCTGCGTAATTTGCAAATGCTCTTGAGCTTGGCGCAGACGCGCAACATGAGCCATTCGGCCCAAGCCTTGCACACCACCCAACCCGGCCTGTCGAAATGGTTGAAAGAGCTGGAAGCCGATGTGGGCTTGCCCTTGTTTGAGCGTCATGCGCGGGGCATTCACCCCACCCCTTATGGCGAGGCCTTGATTGCCCATGCACGGCGCATCGAAGCCCACCTTGACACGGCCCGTGATGACTTGTTTCGCATGCGCGATGAGGGCAGTGGCTTGGTGACGATTGGCTTTGCTGGCGCATCCTCGCTGGACACTGTGCCCATGGCGGTTTTGAAAATTGTTGAGCAATTGCCCAACGCCCATGTCCGTTTGCTGGAAAACAAAATTGCGTCCTTGATGGCCGACCTCAGTGAGGGAGTGCTCGACATTGTGGTGGGCCCTTCCGACATGGTGTCGCAAGACACCTCGATCTGCTCGGAGTTCTTATATTTGGAACCGATTCATTTGGTGGTGCGTGCCAACCATCCCCTGCTGGCGATCCAGCACCCCACATGGGCTGACGTGCTGCGCTACCCATGGGCTTTGTGGGCCAAGGGCACGCCTGTGAGAACTGCATTCGACAAAGCCTTGTCCAACGCAGGACAGACGCCACCCTCTCATTACATCGAGTCCAACTCCGCCACGCTGACCACCACCTTGTTGATCCACAGCGACATGGTGGGCGTGGCCTCACAAAGACCCGCCTTGCGTTACAGCCGAATGAATATTTTGTCCATCGTGCCGATTGAGCTCTCGGTGTTTGGCTCGGTCACCATGTACTGGCGGCAAGATGTGATGGACCGCCAGGCCGTTCAAACCTCTTTGATGGCCGTGCGTCAGGTGGTCAAAGAGTTTTCGCCGCAGCCTTGAGCTTGCCCACCTCGGGCGCCTCTTCTGGCCCGGGTTGATCAATCCTCTCCATATTGCCCAAGAGCTTGAGCAAATAGTGCAGCGTGTGCGTCAAGTCGCCGGTTGAAAAGTCGGCCAATGCGGCCTCGTAATAGGCCCGAATTTTGGGTTGGGCATCTTGCTGCCACACCCGGCGCCCATGCGTGCTCATGGTCACCAGCTTGGCGCGGCGGTCACGCGCATCGGCCAGCAACTTGAGGTGGCCGTCACGCGCCATGCGGCTGAGCAAGCCCGAGAGGTTTTGTCGGCTCACCATCAGGTAGCGCGCCAAATCACCCACACTCATGCCGCCTTGCGCCTCGGGGCGTGACAGCGCGCCCAGCACCGCCCATTGCTGTGTGGTCAGGCCTTCGTCCTCGACCGCACGGGTGCCGGTTTTATGCAACATATTGGTACATTGGTAAAGCTTGAAAAACAAGCGATTCGCCAAATCCATGCGTGCAGCATCGATTTTTTCAGGGTAAACCATAGTATTTAGGGCCTTCAGCATGCTTGCGTGTTAAAACCAAGCAGGCGTAATATACGTCAATATATTGACACAAAGCAAAAATATTTTTTGGCACGTCACACAGGCACAACCACCTGATTCAACTGGAGTTCCGCATGCAGAGATTCAACAACAAAACCGTCATCGTCACCGGAGGTGGCGGTGGCATCGGCGGGGCCACCTGCCAACGAATGGCCCAAGAGGGTGCCAAAGTGGCCGTGTTTGACATGAACCTAGAAGCCGCCCAGAAAGTAGCAGACGCCATCACGGCGGCGGGCGGACAAGCCACGGCCTTCAAGTGCAACATCACCGATCGTGCGGCGGTGGACGCCGCGGTGGCCGCCACCGAGGCGCAACTTGGCCCCATTGATGTGTTGGTCAACAACGCGGGTTGGGATGTGTTCAAGCCCTTCACCAAAACCACACCCGATCAGTGGGAGCGATTGATCGCCATCAACTTGACAGGCGCCTTGCACATGCACCACGCCGTGTTGCCGGGCATGGCGGCACGCAAGAGCGGGCGCATTGTCAACATCTCGTCCGATGCGGCACGCGCTGGTTCGTCGGGCGAAGCGGTGTACGCTGCTTGCAAAGGGGGCTTGGTGGCGTTTTCTAAAACCATCGCCCGTGAGCATGCGCGTCACGGCATCACCGTCAACGTGGTGTGCCCCGGCCCCACCGACACGGCGTTGTTTGCCGACTACAAACAAGGCGCAGGTAACCCCGAGAAGTTGATGGAGGCTTTCACCCGCGCCATCCCCCTGGGCCGCATTGGCCAGCCGCAAGATCTGCCTGGTGCGATTGCGTTTTTTGCCAGCGACGACGCAGCCTTCATCACCGGTCAAGTGCTCAGCGTGTCTGGCGGCTTGACCATGCACGGCTAAGCCCACCCCCTGAACACCCTGGCGCGCGCCACTCCCACCCCCATTCAGAAAGATTCCCATGAACTTTGAAGACATCCTGTACGAGAACCGCAACGGCGTGGCCTGGATCACCATCAACCGCCCCGACAAGATGAATGCCTTTCGCGGCACCACCTGCGACGAACTCATCAAGGCTTTGAATAAGGCCGGCTACGACCGCGACATCGGCGCGATTGTGTTGGCAGGGGCGGGCGATCGCGCCTTTTGCACCGGCGGCGACCAAAGCGCCCACGACGGCAACTACGACGGCCGCGGCACCATTGGCCTGCCGATGGAAGAGCTGCACGACGCCATCCGCAACGTGCCCAAGCCCGTCATTGCCCGCGTGCAGGGCTTCGCCATTGGTGGCGGCAATGTGCTGTGCACGATTTGTGACCTGACCATTTGCTCGGACAAAGCCATCTTCGGCCAAGTCGGCCCCAAGATGGGCTCGGTCGACCCCGGCTACGGCACCGCCTTTTTGGCGCGCGTGGTGGGCGAGAAAAAAGCCCGCGAAATCTGGTACCTCAACAAGCGTTACTCCGGCCAAGAAGCGGTCGACATGGGCCTGGCCAACATCTGCGTGCCGCACGACCAACTTGACGCCACGGTGCAAGAGTGGGGCGAGACCATTTGCGAACGCAGCCCCACCGCCATTGCCATTGCCAAGCGCAGCTTCAACATGGACACCGCGCACCAGTCGGGCATTGCAGGCATGGGCATGTACGCGCTCAAGCTGTACTACGACACCGAAGAGTCGCGCGAAGGCGTCAAGGCCTTGAGCGAAAAGCGCAAGCCCGATTTCCGCAAGTACGCCAAATAAGCCAAGCCCTGGTCGGAGACACCTGATGAACCCCAACCCCTACATCGACGACGACCTGCAAGCCCTGGCCGACACCGCGCGCCGCTTTGCCGAAGAACGCATCAAGCCGGGCTTTCAAGAGCGCGACCAAACCCGCGTGCTCGACCGCGCCTTGCTGCGCGAGATGGGCGAGTTGGGCTTCATCTGCCCCGAGCTGCCCGAAGCCTTTGGCGGTTTGGGCATGGGCTGCTTGGCCGCAGGCGTGATCCACGAAGAAATTGCCCGTGCCGACCTGAGCTTTTCCTACCTCAACCTCTTGGCCTCGCTGAACGGACAAATTTTGTCCAAGTACGGCAACCCGCAGGTGGTGGGCCCCTGGCTGAAAAAACTCACCCAAGGCGAGGCCATTTGCGCCATCGCCCTGACAGAACCACGCGGTGGCTCAGACGCCGCCAACCTGCGTTTGAAGATCGAGCGCGACGGCGACTGCTACGTCATCAACGGCGAAAAAACCTCCATCTCGGCGGCTGACCAAGCCGACATCACCGTGGTGTTTGGCCGCACCGGCAGCGCCGAAGATGGCGCGCATGGCGTGACCGCTTTGTTGGTGCCCATGGACACCCCGGGCTTGACCACCAACCGCTTCGACTGCCATGGCCAGCGTGCCATTGGCCGTGGCTCGATCTTTTTTGAAAACGTGCGCGTGCCCGTGAGCCACCGCTTGGGTGACGAGAACAAAGGCTTTGTGCAAGTCATGCACGGCTTTGACTTTTCGCGCTCGCTCATCGGCTTGCAGTGCTTGGCCGTGGCCCGTGTGGCCCTGGAAGAAACTTGGGGCTACATCACCCAGCGTCAGGCCTTTGGTCAGCCCTTGTCGGCCTTTCAAGGCGTGACCCACCCGCTGGCGCAATTCGACACCGAGGTCGAAGGCGCGCGCCTGCTGTGCCTGCAAGGCCTCTGGCTCAAAGACAAAGACCTGCCCCACAGCGCCGAGGCCGGCATGGCCAAGTGGTGGGGCCCCAAGCTGGCCTACGACGTGATCCACCAATGCCTGCTGTGCTTCGGCCACGGCGGCTACGACCGTGGCCTGATGGAGCAACGTTTGCGTGATGTGCTGGGTTTTCAAATTGGCGACGGCACGGCCCAGATCATGAAAACCATCATTGCGCGCACCCGCGTGGGTCGCAAATTCGTGCCCGCCTGAGTTTTCACAACAACAAAACACCCACCCCATGAGGAGACAAGCATGCAATTCGACGCCGTACTCATCCCACCCCGTCGTGCCCACAGCGTGGCCCAGGGCCTGTGGCACGACCGCACCATCAACGACGATTTGGAGCGCTGCCTGGCCCAGTGTCCCGACAAAGTGGCAGTCACCGCCGTGCAAGCCGAGAGTGGGGTGGTCACGCGCTTCACCTACCGCGAACTCGCGGCCATGGCCGACCGCGTGGCCGTGGGCCTGAGCAAATTGGGCGTGGGCCACAACGACATCGTGGCCTGCCAGTTGCCCAACTGGTGGCAGTTCACCGTCACCTACTTGGCGTGTTCGCGCATCGGTGCGGTGATGAACCCGCTGATGCACATCTTCCGCGAGCGTGAGTTGTCGTTCATGCTCAAGCACGGCGAAGCCAAAGTGGTCATCGTTCCCAAAGTGTTCCGTGGCTTTGACTACGAGCAGATGGTCGAGGGCCTCCAACCCAGTTTGCCCGACTTGCAGCATGTGGTG
>CAIMWY010000297.1 GCA_903845315.1 uncultured Burkholderiales bacterium | reverse complement strand
TACGTCACCAAGTCACCGGCTGGGTCGAGCACCGCGATGCCCATGGGTTGATAGCCCGCTGCACGTGCGGCTTTGGCCGCTTCTTGTGCAATCTTCAGGGCGGCATCGAGAGTGAGTTTGGACATGTGGATTCCTTTGAATGATGAGGATGAGAAAAATGGGTGCAGTACTCGGCTGCATCAGGGTGAATTAGACAAGCAGATGTGGCGTCAGCAGCTTAGACAGGTGTGCCGTATGCGACAGATTTTGGCATGCTCAGAGCCAGCCAGAGGGTTAACGTGCGTGCGTGCACCCTGGTCAAGAAATACGATGTGTGCGTCTTAGTTGTCAATCGCGAACCATGTCCAAAGTTATCATCACCTGTGCCGTCACCGGGGCTATCCATACCCCGTCCATGTCCCCGTATTTGCCCGTCACCCCCGAAGAAATCATTGAGGCCTCGGTCGGTGCCGCTGAAGCTGGCGCTGCCATCATCCACTTGCATGCGCGTGACCCCATCACCGGCAAACCCGACCAAAGCCCTGAAGCCTTTGCCAAGTTTTTGCCGCAGATCAAAGCCCGAACCAATGCGGCCTTGAACCTCACCAGCGGGGGCTCGCCTTTCATGAAGATCGATGAGCGCATCCAACCCTCGCTGCGCTTTGCGCCCGAGGTGGCGTCGCTCAATATGGGCTCTATCAACTTTGCCTTGTTCCCGATGTTGGAGCGCTTCAAGACCTTCAAGCACCCTTGGGAGAAAGAGCACCTCGAGGGCAGTCGAGATTTGATTTTCCGCAACACCTTCAAAGACATCGAGTACGCCTTGGCCGCCTGTGCGGCCAACGGCACGCGTTTTGAATTGGAGTGCTACGACATTGGCCACCTCTACAACCTGGCGCACTTTGCCGAGCGTGGCTTGATCAAGCCACCATTTTTTGTGCAGTCGGTGTTTGGCATCTTGGGTGGCATTGGCGTGCATGAAGAAGATGTGATGCACATGAAGCGCACCGCCGACCGTTTGTTTGGCAGCGACTACCAATGGTCGGTGCTCGGCGGCGGCCGCCACCAAATGCGAATTGCTACTTTGTCTCTGGGCATGGGGGGCAATGTGCGCGTGGGTCTGGAAGACAGCCTATGGCAAGGCAAGGGCACCTTGGCCAAAAGCAATGCCGACCAAGTGCGCCAGGTACGCCAAATCATTGAGGGGCTGGGCCACGAGGTCGCCACGCCCGATGAGGCCCGTCACATGCTGCAACTCAAAGGCAGCGAACACGTCAAGTTTTAAACCCGAGGAGACACAACATGGCATATACCAAACGACGCATGGTTCAAGCATTGGCCACTGGGCTGGTGGCGCTCGCCGCGCTCACCAGCACCTCGGTGATGGCGCAGGCCTATCCCTCTAAGCCAATCAAGCTGATCGTGCCGTTCCCGGCCGGTGGCACCACCGACATCGTGGCACGCATCGTGGCGCAACGCATGAGCGAGACCATGGGCCAACCTGTGGTGGTGGACAACAAGGGCGGAGCGGGTGGCGCGATTGGTGCCGACTTGGTGGCCAAGGCCGCTCCCGACGGCTACACGCTGTTGATGCACAACATCTCGTTTCCGCTGTCGTATGTGGCCCAGTCCTTGGCCAACCGCTCACCGTTCAATGCGGAGACCGATTTCGCCGGCGTGTCGATTGCGGTGTATGTGCCGTTTGTGTTGACCGCCAACCCTGCCGTGCCCGCCAAAGATTTGCGCGAGCTGGCCAACTTGCTCAAGGCCAACAAGAGCCTGCAATACAACTACGGCTCCACCGGCCCTGGCACAGCGGTGCACGTGTTGGGCGAAGCGTTCAAGCGCGATGCCAAGGTGGAGATGGAGCACGTGCCGTTCAAAGGTGCAGCACCGCTCAAACAAGAGTTGCTGAGTGGGCGCCTTCAAGTGGGCGGCGATCAGTTGTCTTCCTCGCTGGCAGAAATTCGCTCGGGCACCTTGCGTGCCATTGCCACGACAGCGTCCAAGCGCATTGCCAGCTTGCCCGATGTCCCCACGGTGCGTGAACTAGGCTACCCCTCACTGGAGTTGGAGGGGTGGAACGGCGTGTTTGCGCCTGCTAAAACCCCCAAAGACATCATTGAGCGTCTGCACAAAGAAATCGCTGCGGCAGTGCGCAACCCCGACGTGATGAAGCGTTTGGCCGATTTGGGTGCCGATCCTGTAGGTTCAACCCCCGCCGAACAAGACGCTATGCTGCGCCGTCAAATGGACCAGTTCCGTTCGGTCATCCGCGACATGAAGCTCGACTAAATGGCAGGGCCACATCATCGATGTGGCCCTGTTTGCTTATTCACCTTGAACGAAAGTTGCTTGACGTCTTGTTAAGCCTTGCCACCTTCATTGAGCCACCACACCAACAGCTTGGAGCAATCGGCGCCATTGAGGCCGCTGTCTGCCGCTGCATCAAAACTTTTGAGGGTGGCTTCGGTCAACGGCAGCTTGCGTTGATGGGCTTGGGCTTGGGCCAGCATCGCGCGCACATCTTTGCGCATAGTGGCCACGTCCACCGTGATGGCATCGTTTTTCTCGCCTGCCAGCGCTTGCGCAATCATGGGGCCGCGCACCTTGAGCATATTGGGGCCGCCGGACGACTCCGAAAACACCTCAATCACGCGCTGTGGGTCCAGTCCCAAAGGCTCTATCAGTGACAAGGCCTCGCCCAAGGTTTGCCAATACACCATCAAGGGCAGATTGATGGCCAGCTTCATGGTGGCGCCTGAGCCGTGGGGGCCGACAAACTCAATGCGGCGACAGAGTTGTTCCAGCACCGTTTTGGCACGATCCAAGTGCTGCGCGTCTCCGCCGACAAAGCCGATCAGCTTGCCGTCTTTGGCGGGGCCCACACTGCCACTGACGGGGCACTCTAAATAGACCGCATCAACTGCCTGGGCGCGTTTTGCCAGCTCTTGTTGTTTGGCGGGTTTAACGGTACTCATCTCGATGAACAGCTTGCCCTTGACGTTGCCACTGAGCAAACCTTGTGGGGACAGGTACACGTCATCTAGGGCTTGTTCGTTGGTCACCAAGCTCAGCACCACATCGCACTGTGCTGCCAACTCAGCGGGCGTTGCGGCCCAGACAATGCCTGAGTCGATCAAGCCTTGGGCGCGCTCTTTGGAACGGTTCCACACCATCACTGAATTGCCCAATGTGTGCAAGCGTGCAGCGATGACGCTGCCCATCTTGCCGGTTCCTGCAATACCTATTCGCATGAATGAAAACTCACTGTTAAAAATTAATCGGCTTTGATGTTGTTGTCGGCAATCAGCTTGGAATACTTGCCATGCTCGGCAACCAAGAAAGCTTTGAACTCTTCTTGGGTGCTGGCTTGTGCTTCCACACCCAAACCGGCAAAGCGGTCTTTCAAGTCGGCATTGGCCATGATCTTGACCAGCGCATCGTGGTAGCTCTCGACAATCGCTTTGGGTGTGCCAGTGGGCAGGTAGACGCCCCACCAATTGACGGCCACCAAGCCTGGCAAGCCAGCTTCGGCAAACGTGGGAATATCTGGACTCATGGGTGAGCGCTTGGCGCTGGTGATGGCGAGTGCGCGCAAGCGGCCTGTTTTGATGTGTTGGCTCACCGGCAATGCGTCAGACACCATCATGTTGATTTGTCCTGCGATCAAGTCGTTCACGGCCAAGCCGCCCCCTTTGTAGGGCACACCCACCATCTTCACACCTGCTTGACGCATGATCAATTCACCACCCAAATGGGCCATGCTGCCTGCGCCGCTGGTGCCGAAGTTCAAAGTGCCGGGTTTGGCACGCGCATCGGCCAATAAATCGGCCAATGTCTTATAGGGAGATGCAACAGGCACCACCAAGATGTTGGGGCCGGTTGCAGTGAGCGAGACCGGGATGAAGTCTTTCTCCATGTTGTAGGGCACTTTGCTGATCAGTGGGTTGACTGCAGCAGGGCCCAAATTGCCCACCACAAAGGTGTAGCCGTCGGCGGGCTGACGCGCGGCGAACTCCATGCCGATGGAGCCAGCTGCACCGGGTCTGCTTTCGATGATGACGGGCTGTCCCCAGTGCTCACTGAGTTTTTGCCCCATGATGCGAGCCATCAAATCTGAGCTGCCACCGGGCGGATACGTCACCACCAACTTCACAGGTTTGGTTGGAAAGTTTTGCGCTTGTGCCAGTGGCGCTAAACAACCCAACATCATGGCGACAAGCCATGCACTGTATTTTTTCAAACCTGATCGCAATATCAATTTCATTTTTTTTCCTCTGTTGTGTGTGGATAAGTCGCTTACGTGTCGATCAAAAAATCAAGCTTCAAGTTATATTACAAAGAGTCAAAAATACAGAGAGTGTTAACCCATGCTTCACGCGCCATCTCCCGCTTCCCGTGCCGACCAAACCCTCTCACACAACATGAAATTGTTGGCCCACCATGAGCTCGCTGGCTTTGGTGGATTGGGCGAGGGCATGGGCATGCAGCTCACCTCAGACGGTCGTCGCATCTTGTGGTTGGCCCACGAGTCAGCCCCTAAAAACTTCTCAGGCGTGGATGTCACCGACCCGACAGCGCCCAAGCTGATTGTGCAAACCGAGCTGCCGCACATGAAGCTGCGTTCCAACTCGCTCGACGTGGTGGGCAACACGTTGGTGGTGGCTTACCAAGCGTCTGAGGTGGGCATCAAGCCTGCCGGTGTGGACATCTTTGATGTCAGCATTCCTGAGTCGCCGCGCTTGCTGTCGCACTTTGATTGCTCTGGACCCCATTCACGTGGCGTGCATGCGGTGTGGTTTGTTGATGGCAGATACATCCACATGTCGTCTGGCGCACACGACTTTCAACCACGCAATCCACTCGACGATCAGTTCTACCGCATCGTCGATATTTCAGACCCCACCCAACCCGTTGAAGCCGGTCGTTGGTGGTATCCGGGCACCCGTGAAGGCGACGAGGCGCCACCGCCCGCTCGCTTGCCCAAGCAGTTCGACACTGGGTTTCGTACCCACAACACCAATGTGTTTCCCGACCGTCCTGACCGTGCCTTTGTGGGCTACATCGATGGCGGCGCGGTGGTGCTCGACATCTCCGACATGAAAGACATCAAGGTGGTGTCCAAGTGGAACCACTCGCCACCTTTCAATGGCTTCACCCACACGGTCTTGCCTTTGTTCGATCGCGGCTTGTGGATCGTGAGTGACGAATGCGTGCAAGACAACGGCGCCGACTGGCCCAAGTTGGTGTGGGTGGTCGACGCCCGCAACGAAGGCAACCCAGTGCCCATTGGCACGTTCCCTGCGCCGTCTTTCGACGCCTTTGCCAAGCGCGGTGGCCGCTTTGGCGCCCACAACTTACACGAAAACTTGCCTGGCCCCACCTCGTTTCGCTCGGATACCCTCATCGTGGGTTCGTTCTTCAACGCAGGTGTGCGTGTGTACGACACCAGCAACCCCTACCAGGTGCAAGAGATCGCCTACTTTGTGCCCGGTGCGCCCAAGCTGTCACCGGCAGGCGCGATTCAGTTGAACGATGTGTATGTGGACGACCGCCGCATCGTCTACACCGTCGACCGTTTCACTGGTGGCCTGTACATCCTTGAGATGAACATCTGAAGACCTGTCTGTGACTTGGCAACGCGACGCGCTGGCCGGAAAAATTCCTGTCACCCTCATCACGGGTTTTCTGGGCAGTGGCAAAACCACGTTAATTTCCAAATTGCTCAAGCACCCCGACATGCGGCGCGTGGCGGTGGTGATCAACGAAGTGGGCGAGATTGGCATTGACCATGACTTGGTCACCATGTCTTCAGAGAACATCACCTTGCTGGCCAACGGCTGCATCTGTTGTTCGGTGCGCACCGACTTGCAAGAGACCCTGCGCGACTTGTTTGCCCAACGCCGTGTGGGCGAGGTGTTTGACTTTGACCGTGTCATCGTCGAGACCACCGGCCTGGCCGACCCTGCACCCGTGGTGCAAACCTTGGCCAGCGACACCTTGCTCGAAGCGCAGTACCGGCTCGACGGCCTGATCACCTTGGTGGATGGCGTGCTGGGCCTGGGGCAAATCCAAGACCAAACCGAAGCGGTCAAACAAATTGCGATTGCCGACAAGGTGTTCATCACCAAGTCGGACTTGGCCGCTGCGCCAGGCTTGCAAGCTTTGCGCGAGGCCATTCACACGCTCAACCCCAGAGCCAGCATCGACAACTTGGTCAACGGTGAAATCGAGCCCCATGCCTTGATGGCCTTGGGGCTGGCCAGTGCACGTGCCGGGCAACAAACTTTGCGATTTTTGGGCGAAGCACTCGATGGCTCAACGGCTGCAGACACATCCGAGGGCGGGCGTTACTTGGCGCAGGCGGCAGTCACACATGACCGCTCGGTGCGCACCGTGTCCTTGCGTTTCAAGCAAGCGTTTCAATGGGCATCTTTTTCTGCGGCGCTGGAGTTGCTCAGCACCTTGCGTGGCCCTGATTTGTTGCGCGTCAAAGGCATCGTCAATGTGGATGGCAAACCCGTGGTGGTGCAGGGCGTGCAACATATTTTTCACACCCCCGTCGAGCTCGACCGTTGGCCCAGTGCCGACACCGATTCACGCTTGGTCTTCATCACCCGCAACATCGAGGCCGATGTGATTCGCAATTTGTTTGCGGCAGTGGGTGCGGTTACGCCTGCAGTCTGACGCATCGGGCTTGGCGTTTGGCGCGCCAAGCCGCTGGCCTGGTCTTTATTTGGCCTTGGCTTTCACTTTGGTTGTTGCTTTGGCCGCTTTCTTGGTCACACACATGTGCGAGAGCACATCGAAC
>CAIMWY010000296.1 GCA_903845315.1 uncultured Burkholderiales bacterium | reverse complement strand
CGCCCGCCATCAAACGAGCTTCATCACCCCACTGCGCCATGAGCTGGCACACCTCGAGCAAGGTGGTCGGCTCTAAGTAATCAAAATCATGCATGGGTCACCCCTTGCTTTGCTTTCAAAGCAGCCAACACTTTCTCTGGCGTAATAGGCAGGTCTCGAATACGAACACCGACGGCGTGATAAACAGCGTTGGCAATGGCCGCAGCGCCAGGCAAAATAGCGGTTTCACTGGCGCCCTTGGCACCAAACGGGCCATTGGGATCATTGGATTCCACAATGCCACTTTGCAGCAAAGGCAAGGCATCGGTGGTTGGCATGGTGTAGTCGCTGAATTCGCCATTGGCAATGCGACCGTCCTCCAGTTGGAGGTGTTCATACAAGGCCCAGCCAATGGCTTGCGCAGAGGCGCCATTCGATTGACCATGCACGGCCAGTGGGTTGAGTGCTTTGCCGCAATCGTCGGATATGAAACTGTCTATCACCGTCACTTGTCCGGTGTCGGTGTCTACCTCGACCTCCACCACCTGCGCAGCAAATGAGTAAGCCGGCGCCACGTTTCCGTACAACTGATCGTCGTGCATCACAGTGTTGGCATCCCAAGTTCCTTGAACATGGATGCCCTCCCCACCATGACGCCAGATATGCGCGCGGACCAACTCACCATAGGTCAGTTTTTTATCTGGCAGGGACGAAGCCACAGCGCACCCGTGTGAAAGTTGAATTTCGGTAACGTTGACTTTGAGGATATGTGCCGCCGCATCACGCAAGGCGTCTTTGGCGTGGCACGACGCCACAATGGCTGCGTTGCCTGCAACGATGGTGACCCGTGATGCCAACGAGCCAATGCAGTAGGGCGACATGTCTGTATCAGGCGGCACCACATGCACGTGGCCCAAGGGTATGTCCAACTCGTGTGCAACCACTTGGCTGAGCATGGTCATGGCACCCTGCCCAGCATCGCACTCACTGCTGTGAATCAGTACCCTGCCATCTTCGTTGACCTTGAGGCCCACGGTTGAGCCATCCCAATTGCCAATCGTGCGGTTTCCACTGACATGCATGGCAGCCGCCACGCCGACACCACGCTGCTTGGGCCCCGTGCGTGTAGGCATTTTTCGTTTATCGACCCAATGCAAGGCGTGCGTCGCTTGGTCAAGGCATTCGAGCAGTCCTGTGCTGCCGATTTCCCAACCATGCACAGACACTTCACCCACGCGTATCGCGTTGCGTTTGTGCACCTCCACCGGGTCTAGCCCTAACAGCTCGGCCATGGTGTCGAGGTGCGAGTTCAGAGCGAATTGCATTTGCGTGCCCCCAAATCCTCGAAACGCGCCGTGTGGTGGTGTATGGGTATAGACCAAGCTGGCATGGCAGCGTACATGCTGCATGCGGTGCATGTTGTCGCTGCGCATAGCCGACACATGCATGACCTCGGGCGCTAAACCCGCGTAGGCACCGCAATCGGCCACGATACGAACGTCTTTGGCAACGATATGGCCCTCGCGGTCCATCCCGATCTTGAGTGTGATCTGCTCTGGCACGCTGGAGCAGCAAGCTTGGAAATCTTCTAGCCGGTTGTTCACCAACCGCACGGGGCGCCGGGTGTGCACGGCCAACAAACCCGCGATCAAGTTGTTGGCATCCTCAATCATCTTGCCGCCAAAGCCACCACCCGTCGTCGCCTGGTGCAAGCGCACGCGAGAATGAGGAATTTCTAAAGCAGCGGCCAGACGGGCACGCGCTAAGAACGCAGATTGTGTCGATGTCCAGACCTCTAATCGCCCCATAGGATCTATCGCGGCCACTGTGGCCATAGGCTCCAAATAGCCCGGGTACTGGGCGTGGGTGCTGTAGTCAGCTTCCAACACCAGGTGCGCAGTTTCAAACGCGGCATCGACATCGCCACGGTGAAACGCAATGTCATGCGCCACGGTGCGCCCGTCATGCACTGTCGGCCCATGTCCTGCCATGGCTTCTTGAGGGCTCAGTTGGGCAGGCAATGCCTCGTATTCGACTTCTATCAAATCCAAGGCGTCGCGGGCAATCTCTTCACTGACGGCAGCCACAGCCGCAACCTCCTCCCCCGCAAAACGCACCACACCTTTGGCCAGGATGTAGCGCTCTTTGTGGTGAACACCCCAAGGTGTGTTGGGCGCATCGGCACCCGTGAGAACGGCCTTCACGCCGGGGAGCGCAAGCGCAGCCGTTGTGTCGATGCGAACAATGCGTGCATGCGGGTGCAGGCTGCGAAGCACCTTGCCATGCAACATGCCCGCCATTTTGATGTCCCCTGCATACATGGCGCGGCCTAACACCTTAGACAGCGCATTCACTTGGGGTACTGATTGACCTAAGGTGGATGCACTCATGTCAATTTCCTGATGCCGATTGCTTGCAACAGCCGCCCCATCATTCGGCAGTGATGCCTAAGTCTTTGATGATCTTGCCCATCACCTCGTAATCTTGCGCATTGGTGCGCGCCAAAACGCTGGGTGCGCCACCGGCAGGTTGAGCGCCAAAGGTAGCGAGTTTTTCAACCACATCGGGTGATTTGAGAATTTCATTCAAGTGTTCATTCAGCAACTTCACCACGGCCTCAGGCGTACCCTTGGGCGCAAAGAAACCATTCCACGCACCGACCACCACGTCACGGTGTCCTTGCTCAACCAAGGTTGGAATTTGGGGGGCTAGGGACGAACGTTGCACATCTCCAATGGCAAGTGGAACCAGTCGGCCTTGTTGAAAATACTGCGTCACAGGACCCAGCGTGACCCAGGCGGTTGGGATATGCCCCGCCACCACATCCACCACAGAAGGTCCGACACCACGGTAGGGAATATGAGCACTCTTGATGCCTGCAGACTTGTTCAACCATTCAGCCACCACGTGCATGGGCGAACCAGCACCTGGACTGCCGTAAGACACCGCTTTGCCTAGTTTTGACGCGGCCACCATGTCACCGACCGTCTTAAAGCCAGCGCTTGGATGCGCCACCAAAACCAAAGGCTGAACCGCTGTCTTGATGATCGGTTCAAACCCATTGAGAACGTCATAGCTCGCCGAAGGCGGTAATTTCATCACCATCGGCGCTGTAGTGAAAGGGTTTGGCGTAAAGAGCAAGGTGTAGCCATCTGGCGCTGCGCGACCGACGAATGAGTTGCCAACTGTTCCGCCTGCTCCCGGCTTGTTTTCAACAATCACACTTTGTTTCAGGCGCTGAGACAAGCGATCAGCAAATAGCCTTGCAATGGCATCTGTATCACCCCCGGGTGGATAGGCCACCACGACCGAAATGGTTTTGTTGGGATAAGCAGCCTGAGCAAGCACGTTGGCACTGAAGGCACAGGTCACGGCAGCGGCTAAAGCCAAGAGGGTTCTACGTTTACTCTTCATCTTCAAATCCTTTCAAAGGTTGTCCGAGTCACTGGATGGTTACAGACCCAGTATCGATAATTTTTATTGACATGTCAACATAGTGGTAACCCCTAATCCCGGGCATGAGAGATACTTTGTCACTATGAAAGTCAGTACACCTTCAAGCAAGAAACAACCCGACTTCGTGAGCAAGCCTCCTACAAGTCCTTGGAACAATCTCAACGCAGCTGGCGATCAGTTGCGGGTGGATG
>CAIMWY010000295.1 GCA_903845315.1 uncultured Burkholderiales bacterium | reverse complement strand
TGACCGAAGAAACCGGTTGCCAAATCAACATCGACGAAGACGGCACCATCACCATTGCCGCCACCGATGGCGCCAAGGCCGAAGAAGCCAAGAAGCGCATCGAGCAAATCACGGCCGAAGTTGAAATTGGCAAGGTCTACGAAGGCCCGATCACCAAGATCTTGGACTTCGGTGCCTTGGTCAACCTGTTGCCAGGCAAAGACGGTTTGTTGCACATCAGCCAAATCAGCCACGAGCGCATTGCCAAGGTCACCGACGTGTTGGCCGAAGGTCAAATCGTGCGCGTGAAAGTCCTTGAGACCGACGAAAAAGGCCGCGTCAAGCTGTCGATGAAAGCCTTGACCGAGCGTCCTGCGGCTGAGCACCAGGGTGAGCATCAGGGCGAGCAGCGTCACCACCACGGTGATCGCCAACATGCAGACCAGCAGCATACAGACCACCAGCATGCTGAGCCTCAGCACGCGGAGCGTCCTCATGCAGGCGACGCCCATCAAGACCACCAGTCTTGATCTGACGCCCAAGGTCTTGCAGATGATGCGCACTGTTGACATCACATCGCCCGGCGCCCCTGAGGTGCTGCGCCCCGGCCAGCGGCCTATGCCGCAGGCGGGCGTGGGTGAGTTGCTGATTCGCGTCAGCGCCAGTGGCGTGAACCGCCCTGACGTGTTGCAGCGCACTGGCAATTACCCCGTGCCGCCCGGCGCATCAGATGTGCCGGGTCTGGAGGTGGCCGGTGTCATCCTCTCAGGCGATGCTGTCGCCATGGTTGCCGCTGGCTTGAAAGTCGGCGACCGCGTGTGTGCCCTGGTGGCTGGTGGCGGTTATGCCGACCATTGCGTGGCCCCTGTGGGTCAATGCTTGCCAGTGCCCAAAGGCTTGAGCGACTTGGAAGCCGCATCGCTGCCCGAGACCTTTTTCACCGTGTGGAGCAATGTGTTTGACCGGGGTCGCTTGCAGCCAGGGGAAACCTTGTTGGTGCAAGGCGGCTCCAGCGGCATTGGTGTGACAGCCATTCAGATGGCCAAGGCCCTGGGTGCCAAAGTCATCGTCACGGTGGGCAGCGACGACAAATGCGCAGCCTGTGTGGCGCTGGGTGCTGACCACGCCATCAATTACAAAACCCACGACTTTGTGGCTGAGGTCAAACGCCTCACCGACGGCAAGGGCGTGGATGTGGTGCTCGACATGGTCGCAGGCGACTATGTGGCGCGTGAGGTCGAGTCTTTGGCCGAAGACGGCCGCTTGGTCATCATTGCGGTGCAAGGCGGCGTCAAGAGTGGCTTCAATGCAGGCTTGGTGTTGCGTCGTCGTTTGACCCTCACGGGTTCAACCCTGCGGCCACGGCCGGTGGCTTTCAAAGCCGCCATTGCCAGCAGCTTGCGTCAGCATGTGTGGCCTCTGATCGAAGCCGGGCGAATTAAGCCTGTGATTCATTCAAGCTTTGATGCTGCCTCGATTGATGGTGCCGAACAAGCACACCGCTTGATGGAGTCAAACCAGCACATTGGCAAGATTGTCTTGACTTGGAACTTGTCATGAAACAAAAACTCATTGCAGGCAATTGGAAAATGAATGGCAGCTTGGCTGCCAACGAGGCCTTGGTGCATGGCATTGCGCAAGGCTTGCAGTCAGCCCTCTCGGGCAAACATGCACAAGTGGCGGTGTGCGTGGCTGCGGCGTATTTGTCGCAAGTTCAGCAACTCACGCACAGCTCAGGCATTGACCTGGGCGCGCAAGATGTGTCGGCCCATGAGCAAGGTGCTTACACCGGCGAAATTTCTGCCGCCATGTTGAAAGACTTTGCGGTGCGTTACGCCATCGTGGGCCATTCTGAGCGCCGTCAATACCATGCAGAGAGCGATGAGTTGGTGGCCTCCAAAGCCCAGCGTGCATTGTCAATGGGCATCACGCCCATCGTGTGTGTGGGTGAAACTTTGGCGGAGCGTGAAGCGGGCAAAACCGAAGAAGTGGTGAAGCGCCAATTGGCGGCCGTCATCCACACCAACGGGCATTGCATCAGCGAGATCGTGGTGGCCTATGAGCCCGTTTGGGCCATTGGCACAGGTAAAACCGCCACGCCAGAGCAAGCGCAAGCTGTGCATGCCGTGTTGCGTGCGCAACTGCAGGCAGCGACCGCGCATGCAGACCGCGTGCAAATTCTTTATGGCGGCAGCATGAACGCAGCCAATGCGGCTGAGTTGCTGAGCCAGGCAGACATTGACGGTGGTTTGATTGGCGGCGCGGCTTTGAAGTCGGTTGACTTTTTGACCATCATTGCAGCGGCAGCCCGCTGAGACATAGCTATTTCGGAGTTTTTATGAATTTGATCCTCAACATCGTGCAAGTGGTTCAGTTGTTGGCCGCTTTGGCCATGATTGGTCTGATCTTGGTGCAGCACGGCAAAGGTGCTGACATGGGCGCTGCTTTTGGCAGTGGCAGCTCAGGCAGTTTGTTTGGTGCCAGCGGAGGTGCGAACTTTTTGTCTCGTACCACGGGCGTGTTGGCGGCGGTGTTTTTTGTCTGCACCTTGGCCTTGGCCTATTTTGGTAATTTGCGTCCTGCCAACTCAGGCAGCGTGCTCGAAGGCTCTGTCATGGCGCCAGAAATTGCGGCTTCTGGCAACGATGTGCCTGCGCCTGCCTTGGTGCCGGCATCAGGTGCTGCGCAGATCCCCACCAAGTGATCACACTGCACGGAGCAAGGGGAGAAACCTGCTCTTTTCAGGGTAAACTCTGATTCGTTTCGGGGTGCATGATCCCTCTTTGCTGGACCGAATAAAAACAAGCCGTCGTGGTGAAATTGGTAGACACGCTATCTTGAGGGGGTAGTGGCGAAAGCTGTGCGAGTTCGAGTCTCGCCGACGGCACCATCCATAAAGTCTGTTGTCAACTTGGCGTCAACCAAGTCAGGCAGACTTCGCAGGCTAACAACAAATAGTCATACCGCGAGATTGCGATGAGCCTAGACCAATACCTCCCCGTCCTCCTGTTCATTCTTGTAGGCCTTGGCGTGGGAGTTGCGCCCCAAGTCTTGGGATATATCTTGGGCCCTAATCGCCCGGATGCGGCTAAAAATTCCCCTTATGAATGCGGATTTGAAGCGTTTGAAGACGCCCGCATGAAATTCGATGTGCGGTATTACCTGATCGCCATCCTCTTTATTTTGTTCGACCTTGAGATCGCATTTTTATTTCCTTGGGCTGTGGCGATCAAGGAGATTGGTTTTATTGGTTTCATCGACATGATGATTTTCCTGGCCATCTTGGTGGCTGGCTTTGCCTACATGTGGATCAAGGGTGCCATCGACTGGGAGTGATCCCCTTCGCTGCATCCATGACAAAGAATTAAGGAACTCGTATGGCCATTGAAGGCGTTTTCAAAGAAGGTTTCATCACCACGTCGTATGACTCGGTGGTGAACTGGGCCAAGACCGGCTCGCTGTGGCCCATGACTTTTGGTTTGGCCTGTTGCGCGGTGGAGATGATGCATGCAGGTGCAGCCCGCTACGACATGGACCGTTTTGGCATGTTGTTTCGCCCCAGCCCCCGTCAGTCTGACTTGATGATCGTGGC
>CAIMWY010000294.1 GCA_903845315.1 uncultured Burkholderiales bacterium | reverse complement strand
TCACCCGCAAAAGCGCCCTCGGAGGGACTTTGAAGAAGATCCAAAAATCCAACAAGCTGTCCAACGTCTGTTATGACATTCGCGGTCCTATCATGGACCGTGCCCGTCAAATGGAGGAGGAGGGCCACAAGATCATCAAACTCAACATTGGCAATTTGGCCGTGTTTGGATTTGATGCCCCCGAAGAAATTCAGCAAGACATGATTCGTAATCTGCCCAACTCGGCAGGTTATTCAGACAGCAAGGGTATTTTCGGCGCCCGAAAAGCAGTGATGCATGAGACCCAAAAGCAGGGCATCAAAGGCGTCACGCTGGACGATATTTACTTGGGCAACGGCGCCAGCGAGCTGATCGTGATGGCGACCAATGCCTTGCTCAACAACGGTGACGAATTGCTGCTGCCTGCCCCCGACTACCCTTTGTGGACCGCGGCGGTCAGTCTGTCGGGGGGTACTCCGGTGCATTACCTTTGTGATGAGGCGAACGGTTGGATGCCCAGCATCGACGATATACGCGCCAAGATCACACACAGCACAAAAGGGATTGTGGTGATCAATCCCAACAATCCGACGGGGGCTTTGTACTCGGACGACTTACTCAAGCAGATCGTTGTCTTAGCGCGTGAGCATGGTCTTGTGATATTTGCAGATGAGGTCTATGACAAGGTTTTGTATGACGGGGTCGAACACACTCCGATCGCCAGCTTGAGTCAAGACGTGTTGACCTTGACCTTCAACTCTTTGTCCAAGAGCTATCGCTCGTGTGGATATCGTGCGGGTTGGTTGATCGTGTCTGGCGACAAGAGACCAGCCGCTGATTACATTGAGGGCTTGAATATGCTCTCGAATATGCGATTGTGCGCCAATGTGCCAGGTCAGTGGGCCATTCAAACGGCTTTGGGTGGCTATCAAAGCATCAATGATTTGGTGGGAGAGGGGGGGCGCTTGCGTAAACAACGCGACTTGGCCTATGAGCTCATCAGTGCAATCCCCGGGGTGAGTTGTGTTAAACCCCAAGCGGCACTTTATATGTTCCCGCGACTTGATTCCAAGATCTACCCAATTCAAGACGACCAACACTTTTTCTTGGAGTTACTTCAAGAAACCAAAGTTATGCTGGTCCAAGGTACAGGCTTTAACTGGCCAAAAACAGACCACTTTCGTATTGTTTTCTTGCCGCACGAAGACGACTTGCGCGAAGCCATTGGGCGCATCGCCAAATTCCTTGAAAACTACCGAAACAAACATTCCGCATGAAACCGATCCAAGTAGGCCTCTTTGGCATAGGCACCGTAGGCAGCGGCACTTTCGAAGTGCTCAAACGCAACCAAGAAGAAATCCAGCGCCGAGCTGGTCGACCCATTGAAATCACCATGGTGGCTGACTTGGATGTGGTGCGCGCCACATCCATCGTTGGAAACACTGTTCGGGTGGTCAGCGATGCACGGCAAATCATCGCCAACCCCGAGATTGACATCGTGGTCGAGTTGATTGGCGGCTACGGCATTGCCAAGCAACTGGTACTTGAAGCCATTGTGGCAGGCAAGCATGTGGTCACGGCCAACAAAGCTTTGCTGGCGGTGCACGGCACCGAAATATTTGCCGCCGCGCATAAAAAAGGCGTGATGGTAGCCTTTGAAGCCTCTGTGGCTGGCGGTATCCCGATCATCAAGGCCTTGCGCGAAGGTTTGACGGCGAATCGCATCCAATGGCTGGCGGGCATCATCAACGGCACCACCAACTTCATTTTGTCCGAGATGCGTGACAAAGGCTTGACCTTTGACGATGTGCTCAAACAAGCCCAAGCCCTAGGCTATGCCGAAGCTGACCCCACTTTTGACATCGAGGGTGTGGATGCTGCACACAAAGCCACCATCATGTCTGCCATTGCCTTTGGCGTTCCTGTGCAGTTTGACAAAGCCTACGTTGAAGGCATCACCCAACTGGAATCACAAGACATTCGCTACGCAGAGCAGCTGGGCTATCGCATCAAGTTGTTGGGTATTTCTAAGCGTACTGCGCAGGGCATTGAACTGCGCGTCCACCCATGCTTGGTGCCTGCCAAGCGCTTGATTGCCAATGTTGAAGGTGCCATGAATGCGGTGATGGTGCACGCCGATGCCGTAGGTACTACCTTGTATTACGGCAAAGGCGCGGGCAGCGAACCCACTGCCAGTGCGGTGATCGCCGACCTGGTGGATATCACGCGTTTGCATACCGTGGACCCACTCAATCGGGTGCCACATCTGGCGTTCCAGCCTGACGCCATGAGCGACTTGCCCGTGCTGTCGATGGACCAAGTGGTGACCAGCTACTACTTGCGCCTGCGTGTGGCCGATCAAGCCGGTGTATTAGCCAAAGTCACAGGTATTTTGGCCACGATCGACATCAGCATTGATGCGGTGCTTCAACGGGAAGCCGGAGAGGGTGAAAGTCATACCGACTTGATCATCCTGACCCACGATTGCCCAGAAGCCAAGATGAACCAGGCATTGGCTGAAATGCAGAAACTCAGCACGGTGTTGGCGCCCATCACACGGATTCGTAAAGAAGAGCTGAACTGATGCAGTACCTGTCGACACGCGGTTACCCAGAACGCAAGCGTTTTTGTGAAATTTTGTTGGAAGGCTTGGCTCCTGATGGCGGCTTGTATTTGCCCGAGCACTACCCTCATGTGACGCCTGAAGCCTTGACACATCTGCGCAGTACCTATGCAACCCAAGGCTATGCCAGTCTCGCCTTTGAAGTGTTGTCGCTCTACATCGATGATATTCCTGCCGATGACCTGAAGGCCTTGTGTACGAGGACCTATACACAAGAGGTGTTTGGCACGGCGGCGATTGTGCCAGTGCGCGCGCTCGAGCCTGGTTTGTTTATTGAGGCTTTGTCTAATGGGCCTACCTTGGCCTTCAAAGACATGGCAATGCAACTGTTGGGAAACTTGTTTGAATACGAGTTGTCTCGCCGCGGCGAAGAACTCAATATATTTGGCGCGACCAGTGGAGACACCGGAAGTGCGGCTGAATATGCCATGCGCGGCAAGCGGGGTGTACGTGTGTTTATGACGAGTCCACACGGGCGCATGAGCCCGTTCCAGCAAGCACAAATGTTCAGCCTGTTGGATGACAACATCCACAACATTGCGATTGAAGGCGTGTTTGACGATTGCCAAGACTTGGTCAAGGCAGTGTCCAATGATTTGGACTTCAAGAGAAAATACAAAATTGGGACGGTCAATTCCATCAACTGGGCCCGCTTGCTGGCGCAGGTGGTGTATTACTTTGCGGGTTACTTTCAAGTCACGACCCACAACACGCAACTGGTGAGTTTCACTGTGCCTAGTGGCAATTTTGGCAATGTGTGCGCGGGCCATGTAGCCCGCATGATGGGTTTGCCTATTGCTCAACTGGTGGTGGCGACCAACGAAAACGATGTGTTGGATGAGTTTTTCCGAACAGGTGTCTACCGTGTCCGCGGCAGCGCCGACACACACGAAACTTCCAGCCCTTCGATGGACATTTCCAAAGCCAGTAACTTTGAGCGGTTTGTGTTCGATTTACTGGCGCGTGATGGTGATCGTGTCAACAGCTTGTTCGGTCGCGAACTTTCTTCGGGTGGTCGGTTTGACTTGAGTGCTGATCCGCAATTTCCCGAAGCGGCAGCCCGCTTCGGTTTTGTCAGTGGCAAGAGCACCCACCTCGATCGTTTGCAGACCATTCGGTCGGTCTACCAAGCCTATGGGCAAATGGTGGATACGCACACGGCAGATGGTATCAAAGTGGCCCGTGAACATATGCAAGATGGCGTGCCCATGGTGGTTTTAGAGACTGCCCTACCCATCAAGTTTGCTGCCACCATCGTCGAAGCCTTGAACCGTGAGCCTGATCGTCCAGCGAAGTTTGAAGGCATGGAAAGCTTGCCGCGCCGCGTGCATTTGATGCCTGCCGATTTGGCTCAAGTCAAGGCCTACATCACCCAGCATTGTGAGCACGCATGAAGGTGGTGGCTTTTGCCGGCTTCTCAGGTTCTGGAAAAACCACCCTGGTCGAACAAATGATTGGCGTCATGCGCCTGCGTGGCTTGCGGGTCTCTGTGGTCAAGCATGCGCACCACGACTTTGACATTGACCATCCGGGCAAAGACAGCTGGCGGCATCGTGAGGCAGGTGCTTTTGAGGTGGTGGTAGCTTCGCACCGACGCTTGGTGCTGCAACGCGAGTTTGAGAAGCCCACACATCTTTCGGTTCATCATTTGTTGGCAGAGGTCTATGACGGCGTGGATTGGGTGTTGGTTGAAGGCTTCAAGAGCAGCGATGTGCAAAAAATCGAAGTTTGGCGCCAAGCGTCTCGTCAGCCGGTGCGGTATCCGGAAGACGATTTTGTGGTCGCTATAGCCACTGATTCCCCAGAAGATTTGCCCGAGCCCACCCAGCGCCCTGTGCTAGATTTGAACGCTCCCGAGGCTGTCTTTGAATGGTTGCTGATCAACCAAGACCGTTTCGACTACAACCCGCCCTTGCTATGACCCGACCCGCTTTGTTGTCTTTGGATGAAGCTATGCCCCAATTGCTGGCGCATGCCAAGCCTTTGCCTGGTGTGCTCTCCGTCTCGACCTTCGATGCCGATGGTCGTGTGCTGGCGCAAGATGTGACGTCTGCCTTGCAAGTGCCACCAGAAGACAACAGTTCCATGGATGGCTATGCCGTGCGAGTGGCCGATTGCCTTGAGGCTGCTGCATTGCTGCGTGTGACACAACGCATCCCTGCGGGTTCACGCGGGACGCCTTTGGGCTTAGGGGAAGCGGCTCGCATTTTCACTGGTGCGCCCATTCCAGAAGGTGCAGACGCAGTGGTGATGCAAGAAGACTGTGAAGTGGTGGAGCCCTCACAAGTCAAAGTGCTCAAGGCTGTGCCAGTTGGACAATGGATTCGTCGCTCGGGTGAGGATGTCACGCTCGGCGCCAAGGTGTTGTCTGCAGGGGATCGACTCACGCCTGCATCTTTGGGTTTGGCTGCCAGCGTTGGTTTGGCGCAATTGCAGGTGGCCCCGCGTCCGCGCGTGGCCTTGTTTTCGACCGGGGATGAACTCGTCATGCCTGGCGATCTGGCCCCTGAGGCCATGCCGCCGGGCGCTATTTACAACTCCAACCGTTTCTTTTTGCGCGCCATGCTACAACGCTTGGGCTGCGATGTGACAGATCTTGGCATCGTGCCCGACCAACGCGAAGCAACCCTTCAAGCCTTGCGCGATGCAGCCAGCCAGCACGACCTGATCTTGACCAGTGGGGGCGTGTCGGTGGGTGAAGAAGACCACATCAAACCCGCCGTGCAAGCACTGGGCACTTTGTCCCTGTGGCAACTCGCTATCAAACCCGGTAAGCCTTTTGCCTATGGCCAGGTCAATCGCACAGAACACGCATCTGTGGCATGTCATTTCATGGGCTTGCCGGGTAACCCAGTGTCGAGTTTCGTGACTTTCTTGCTGCTAGTTCGCCCGTTTGTGTTGGCTTTGCAAGGCGTCAAGCAGACCGAGATCGATCGCACCGAGTTGACTGCACATTTCGATTGGCCCCGCGCTGACAAACGACGCGAGTTTTTGCGTGTGCGACGCAACGCGCAAGGGGGCTTGGATTTGTTCCCCAACCAAAGCTCGGGTGTGCTCACCTCTGCCGTGTGGGGTGATGGCGTGGTGGACAATCCCGCTGGGCAAAGCATTGCGCAAGGAGATACGGTCCGTTTTATCTCTTTTGCGGAGTGGTTGGCATGAACTTGACCGTGCGTTATTTTGCTTCTATCCGTGAGGCCGTCGGACTGGGCAGCGAAGCGATGCAAACCCAAGCGGCCACGCTATCTGATCTGCGCGCAGAGTTGATCTTACGGGGCGGTGCTTATGCCGATGCGTTGACCCCAGGTCGGGCTGTGCGTATGGCGCTCAACCAAAATCTGTGTGAAGGGACCGTGGCGCTGACAGAAGGCTGCGAGGTCGCATTTTTCCCACCCGTCACAGGCGGTTGAGCATGTCTTTGAGCGTCACTATCCAAGCTCAAGACTTTGACGTCAGTCAAGAGCTGGCTGATTTGAGACAAGGTGATGTCCGCGTTGGGGCTATCTGCTGTTTTGTGGGTACCGTGCGCGAGCGCAACGAAGGCAGTGCCGTCTCGAGTATGGAACTCGAGCATTACCCCGGTATGACCGAGAAAGCCATAGAAGCCATGCTGGCGCAAACCCAACAGCGTTTTGACATCTATGCCGCACGCGTGATCCATCGGGTGGGGTTGCTTCAACCCCAAGACCAAATTGTTCTGGTGGCCGTCACATCCGCACATCGAGGCATGAGCTTTCAGGCCTGCGAGTTTTTGATGGACTACCTCAAGACGCAAGCACCGTTTTGGAAGAAAGAAGTGACGCCCGAGGGGGCGCGTTGGGTGGATGCCCGTGTCAGCGACGATCAAGCCTTGGCGCGTTGGGGAATCCATGTCCACAACGCAGGGTGATGGAAACTTTCTGAACCTGCATCTGAAAGCCTCACGCGACATACTGTCTTGACGAGTCGCTTTCGCCCATTGATTTAAGTCAAGTTTCGGATAGACATACCCACTTGAAATGCGGGGGATTAGCCTCAGTTATGAAGCAATTCAACATTCGATACCGGAGATTTCATGCGTTTCGATAAACTGACCACCAAATTCCAAGAGGCCTTGTCCGAAGCTCAAACATTGGCACTTGGCAACGACCACGCCTACATCGAGCCCTCGCACGTTTTGGTTGCGATGCTGCGTCAAGACGAAGGACCCAAGTCGCTGTTGCAACGTGCAGGCGCTAATGTTGCGGGATTGGCCACGTCGGCTGAAACAGCGATGAACCGCTTGCCAAAGGTGCAGGGGCAAGAGCAGGTTCAGGTGGGGCGTGACGTGGTTTCGCTCATGCAGGCGGCCGAAAAAGAATCGATCAAACGTGGCGACCAATACATTGCGAGTGAGTTGTTTCTTTTGGCCTTGTGTGACAACAAGGGGGATTGGGGTAAGTTGGCACGAGACAACGGCTTGAGCCGCCAGAGCTTGGAAGCCGCCGTCACAGCAGTGCGTGGCGGGCAAAAGGTTGAGAGCGCGGATAGCGAAGGTCAACGTGAGTCGCTCAAAAAATACTGTGTCGACTTGACCGAGCGTGCCCGCAAAGGCAAGCTCGATCCAGTGATTGGGCGTGATGATGAAATTCGCCGAGCGATTCAAGTTTTGCAACGTCGTACCAAAAACAATCCGGTGCTGATCGGTGAGCCTGGTGTGGGTAAAACAGCGATTGTTGAAGGGTTGGCGCAACGCATTGTGTCGGGTGAAGTGCCTGATTCGCTCAAAGGCAAGCGGGTGTTGTCGCTTGACATGGCCGCTTTGTTGGCGGGTGCCAAGTACCGTGGAGAATTTGAAGAGCGTCTGAAAAGTGTGCTGACTGAGTTGGCCAAAGACGAAGGACAAACTATTGTTTTCATTGACGAGTTACACACCATGGTGGGTGCAGGCAAGGCCGAGGGCGCCATGGACGCAGGCAATATGCTCAAACCGGCTCTGGCGCGCGGTGAGTTGCACTGCGTAGGTGCGACAACCTTGGATGAGTATCGCAAGTACATTGAAAAAGATGCGGCCCTTGAGCGCCGTTTTCAAAAAATCATCGTGGGTGAGCCTACGGTTGAGGCCACCATTGCCATCTTGCGCGGTTTACAAGAAAAGTACGAAGTGCACCATGGTGTGGAGATCACTGACCCGGCCATCGTGGCAGCAGCCGAGTTGTCACACCGCTACATCACTGACCGTTTTCTGCCGGATAAGGCGATTGACTTGATTGACGAAGCTGCGGCCAAAATCAAGATTGAGATCGACTCCAAGCCCGAGGTGATGGACAAGCTTGATCGCCGACTGATTCAGCTCAAGATTGAGCGGGAAGCAGTGCGCAAAGAAAAAGACGAAGCCTCGCAAAAGCGTTTGGGCTTGCTGGAAGAGGAAATCACCAAGCTCGGTAAAGACTATGCAGACTTAGAAGAAATTTGGAAGTCTGAAAAAGCCTCTGCGCATGGTGGGGCGCAGGTGAAAGAAGAGATTGATCGCCTGCGCCATCAAATTGAAGAGTTCACCCGCAAAGGCGACTTCAACAAGGTGGCCGAGTTGCAATACGGCAAGCTGCCTGAGTTGGAAAAGCGTTTGAAAGAAGCCAACGCCAAAGAAAGCAGCAAGACCGCCAAGTCTGGTGGACATCGGTTGTTGCGTACCCAAGTGGGGGCAGAGGAAATAGCCGAAGTGGTGGCTCGCGCAACAGGCATTCCAGTTTCCAAATTGATGCAGGGCGAACGCGACAAGCTCTTGCAGATGGAAGACAAACTCCACCAGCGTGTGGTCGGTCAAGAAGAGGCCATCACGGCCGTGGCCAACGCCATTCGTCGCTCTCGGGCGGGCTTGGGCGACCCCAATCGTCCAACCGGTTCGTTCTTGTTCCTAGGGCCGACGGGGGTGGGTAAGACCGAGTTGTGTAAAGCCCTGGCAGGATTTTTGTTTGACGGCGAAGATCACATGATTCGCATCGACATGAGCGAATTCATGGAGAAGCACTCGGTCAGCCGTTTGATTGGTGCGCCTCCTGGGTACGTGGGCTACGACGAAGGTGGTTACTTGACCGAGGCCGTGCGACGCAAGCCTTACAGCGTGTTATTGCTGGATGAGGTGGAAAAAGCTCACCCTGATGTGTTTAATATCTTGTTGCAAGTGTTGGACGATGGTCGTTTGACCGATGGCCATGGTCGCACAGTGGACTTCAAGAACACGGTGATTGTGATGACTTCTAACATCGGTTCTCCCATCATCCAAAGCATGTTCGGGCAAGATCCGCAAGACATCAAAGATGCGGTGTGGGACGAGCTCAAAAGCCATTTTCGGCCTGAATTCTTAAACCGTATTGATGAAACTGTGGTCTTTCATTCTTTGGATGCTCAGCACATTGCGCGCATTGCCGACATCCAACTCAAGGTGTTGTCTGAACGTCTTGCCAAGATGGACTTGGGCTTACAAGTCTCATCTGCGGCGTTGGCTGAATTGGCCAAGGTGGGTTTTGACCCGGTGTTTGGTGCGCGCCCCCTCAAACGTGCGATTCAGCAGCGCATTGAGAACCCGTTGTCCAAACTTTTGCTGGAGGGCAAGTTTGGTCCCAAAGACGCGATTGCGGTGAGCGTTGATCCGGTGCGCGCGCCAGGTGAATTCGCTTTCAAAAAAGTGGCCGTATAGGCGCGAGGGGCTTGTCCCCCAGTCGACGTCTCAGGCGAGGCGCAAAGGTTAGGATCTCGCCCATCTTGGCCTTTGCGCTATTTTTTTGAGACTTCATGACCACACTTGACCTGAATGACGTGCCTTGGCGCGATGACGCTAAAGTTATAGGTTTGGTTGGGCTGGCACATGCGGGTTCACATTTTTCGCACCTGCTGCTGCCTTTGATGTTTCCTGTCTTCATTCAAACTTTTGGGTTGAGTTATGCCGAACTCGGACTGCTGATGTCGGTGTTTTTTGCTGTTTCAGGTTTCGGTCAAGCGTTGGTGGGGTTCTTGGTCGATCGTATTGGTCCACGTCCCGTGTTGTTTACTGCCATGGGAATTTTTGTCTTGGCATCCTTGACTGCTTCCATCGCCAACACGTATGCGGACTTGATGGGGGTAGCCATTCTGTTTGGGCTTGGCAATAGCACGTTTCATCCGGTGGATTTCACGATTTTGAATCAAAAGGTGTCCGATGCTCGGATTGGTTATGCATTCAGTGCCCACGCCTTAACGGGTAACTTGGGTTGGGCCGTCGCGCCGCTTTTCATGGTCGGTCTGGCAAGTATTTTTGACTGGCGTGTGGCGTACATGGGGGCCGCCTTGATGTTTGCTGGCATCTTGTTGCTTTTGGTTTGGCAGAGAGACAATTTGCTTTCTCGAGCTGTGACCCATGCCAGCGACACGCCTAAGGTCCACAGCATGGCCTTTCTCAAGGACGCAGTCGTTTGGTGGTGTTTTGTTTTTTTCCTTCTGACTGCGATGACCTTGGTGATCGTGCAAAGTTTTTCGGTGTCTATTTTGCAAGCCATGCATGGGGTTAGTTTCAATGCGGCCACCATGACGTTGACGGCGTATATGTTGTGTGCCGCCGCAGGTGTTGGCGTGGGTGGTGTCTTTGCTGCACGAATCCCCCAGCACAGTGAGAGGGTGGTAGCCGTTTGCATGACGGTCGCTGCAGTCTTGATGGCACTGTGTGGCAGCGGTTGGCTCGATGCCACGGCTACCATGGTGGTGCTGGCTATCACGGGTTTGGCCATTGGTTTAGGTGGACCTGCACGTGACATGATGATCAAAAATGCCACCCCTAAGGGTGCAACGGGTCGTGTTTACGGCATGGTTTATTCAGGAATTGATGTTGGCTCTGCTGTGTCCCCTTTGATGTTTGGTATTTTTATGGACCGTGGTTGGTTTGGCGCCACCTTGATAGGTGCAGCTTTTGTGCTGTTGGTCAGTGTTTGGGTGGCATTGCGTGTCGGACATCGGACGGCCATCGCTTGACCAAGAAGGAGATCTAGATGGGACAAATAGCGGGTCATTTATTGGTGGAATGCTTGGTTGCGCAGGGCGTGAAGCATGCATTTGGGGTACCAGGTGAGAGTTATTTGGCAGTTTTGGATGGCTTTCACGCCTTTCAAGACCAAATTCAATTCATCATCAACCGCCAAGAAGGTGGGGCCGCCTATATGGCCGATGCCCAAGGGCGTTTGACCGGCCGTCCGGGTGTGTGCTTTGTTACCCGTGGGCCCGGTGCTACCAATGCTTCAATTGGCATTCATACTGCTTTTCAAGACAGCGCACCCATGGTGCTGTTTGTGGGTGATGTAGGCACTGATTTTCGCGATCGCGAAGCTTTTCAAGAATTAGACTACAACAGTTTTTTCGGCCCCAGCACCCGTGGCATGGCTAAGCGTGTGGAGCGCATTGACGATCCCGAGCGCATACCTGAATACATCGCGCGTGCCTTTGCCACGGCCATGAATGGACGCCCAGGCCCCGTGGTCGTGGTGTTGCCAGAAGACATGTTGGTTCGTCAAGTCAGTGCCCGTCCTTTGGCGCGCGTAGAGCCTGTAGAGGCCTGGAGCGATCCAGGTGCATTAAGGCAATTGCGGGAAATGTTGCTGGATTCAAAGCGCCCGTTTGTCATTGCGGGTGGAGCAGGGTGGACGCCTCAATCGGCACAAGCGCTGCAACGCTTTGCAGAAAATTGGAGGTTGCCTGTGGGCAACGCTTTCCGCTTCCAAGACATCTTTGATAACCACCATCCTCTGTATGCAGGTGATGTGGGGATCGGCATCAACCCAAGACTCGCGCAACGGATTCGTGAAAGCGATTTGATCTTGGCCATTGGACCGCGTTTGGGTGAAATGACCACCAACGGTTACACCTTGCTTGAAGCGCCTAGGCCCAGGCAAAAGTTGGTGCATATCCACGCCAGCGCCGAAGAACTCAACCGCGTCTACCAAGCCGATTTGGCCATGCTCTCCACCATGAATGCTGCCGCGCGCTCATTGGAAGTATTGACCGCACCCATGAACTTGCCTTGGGAGGCGTGGACTGAGGCTGCCCATCTAGATTACCAAGGTAATCTGGTACCGCAGGAGATGCCAGGCGATATCAATATGCCTGCTATCGTCAACACCATCAGTCAGTTGTTGCCTCCTGATGCGGTGTTAACCAATGGTGCAGGTAACTTTGCGAGTTGGGTACATCGCTTTCATAAGCATCATGGGTTAGCCAGCGGTTTGCGAACCCAATTGGCTCCGACTGTGGGCTCAATGGGCTATGGCGTGCCTGCAGGCATTGCGGCTAACTTAATCACAGGCCGCACGGTTTTCACAATTGCAGGCGATGGAGATTTTTTGATGAATGGCCAGGAGTTGGCCACTGCCAGCCAACATGGTGCCAAGACCATCGTTGTATTGCTCAACAACGGCATGTACGGAACCATTCGTATGCATCAAGAGCGCGAGTTTCCGCATCGCACCAGTGGTTCTAATTTGCAAAATCCCGACTTTGCTGCCTTGGCTCGTGCCTATGGGTATGCAGGCGTGCGCATCACGCGGACCGAAGAGTTTGAGGCTGAATTCAAAGCAGCGCTTGCCCGCTCAGAAGGAACTTTGATTGAAATCATGCTTGATCCTGAGGTCATCACCACGCGCGGCACCTTGAGCGCAATTCGTGACGCAGCGCTTGCGCGACACAAAAACTAGGTTATGTCGTTTTACTCCAAAATGAAAAAAGGGCCGCATCGCGGCCC